>RFKT01000183.1 GCA_003694225.1 Candidatus Dadabacteria bacterium | reverse complement strand
GCTAATATTCATACTCTATGAGACATACTGGGGGAAAAAGCGCCAAAGGTACAATAACTGCCATCAATATAGGCGCTCTAAAACTTATGCCCTTTATTCTCGGACCCGCGTTTGGCGCCACCTATCACTACTCCGACTACACCTTCACCCATATAAAGGTCTATCTAATATTTTGCCTCACCTTTTTATTTTGGCACACGTTGCTTAAGACACTTTTGTACTACCTGCCCCAATCACAAAGAGAGAAAAGAGAAAGGGGCAAATCACACAGTACTTTAATATTTGCGCTTACCGTTATCGTCGCAGCGTTGACATTTTTATCCTCCGTGCATCTACTAACCGCATATTTAGGAAAAGAAGCCCTTTATATTACCCTTTTTTGCCTTGCTCTGGATTTATCGTGGCACAGAACCTCCAAAACCCCCCTTGTAGCGCTCTCTATCCTTTTCATATACTATTTCCTTATTGGCTACCTTAGTTTTTATGCAATCACTGTAAAAATATCATGGCAGCCTGCGCTTATAGCCGCAGGCTATAGCTTAATGCTTACTGCAATCTTATGCCTTAAAAACAACTTTCCGAAACAGCTTAAAAATCCACGCAACATATCAACCACCCTTTTTTCAGCAGGCCCTCTTCTTATTTCATACCTAAGCGTGGCAGGTGAGCTTCCTAAACACTATCTTGCGCTTCTGTTGGCCATAATACCAGCGGCTCAAAAAAGATCGTTCGGCGATGGGAGCGGGGAAGCCTCACAGAACCTCCTGCAGCTTGAGATATTACTTATAACCCTTATACTTCTATTTTCATCCCTCTTTAGCCTTTTCATGTAGCTCTTAACAAGCTAAGCTATAGCTCAACTCAAACGGAAGAAGACGTAATCATTATGGGAAAAAGTCTGATATCGGCCGCGATCGTTGCAGCGTTTCTTTTATGCACACTGCCACTTGCGGGGAAGTGCGAGAGCTTGGTTTCAAATCAGCTTGTCGCAAAATCCCTCAAAGCCAATGAGCGGGGGATGTACTACATACAAAAGAAAGATTTCAAGCAGGCCGAAGCGCTCTTTAGGGAATCTCTAAAGCTTAATCCAAGGAACTTAACAGCTGCTTATAACTTGGCTGGGGTTTTGGCCGTAGAAAAACGGGAGAAAGAAGCCATCTCTCTCCTTGAAGGCATAGTTAAAGAACGTCCGAAAGATGCCGGTATCTTTGAGAGGCTTGGAGACCTATATTTTGGAACGGAAGATATAGAGTCAGCAAAAAAATACTATGAGAAATCCTTAGCAATTAACGGCGACAACTCCAAGTTGGCAGTTAAGCTCGGCGCCATTTACCTGCTTAAAGGCAATCTTTCCAAAGCGGAGAAGATGTACAAAAAGGCTGTAAAGCTCTCTCCAACGGATCCGTCAGCCCTGGAAAACTTGGGCGGCATCCTCCTTGCAAACGGCAAACCAAAAGAGGCAATACGAGCAGCCAAAAGAGCCTTACAGCTCTCCCCCTCATCTAACGCCTATATAACGCTAGGAAGCTCATACGAGGAGACGGGAAACCTTAAGGAAGCTCTTATCTCATTTAAGAAAGCTCAAGCGCTGGGAGATAATTCCGAAAAACTAAAAGAAAAGATCAAAAGCCTAGAGCATCGCTTGAAAGAAGCAGATAAAACCGACTAAGAGATGCCTCAAAAACATACATACCCCTATGTTACTGACTCAAAAGAGATCGCACTCGCTATAATTGCAGTTCTGTCAATTCTCATTATAGGCACAACAGGCTTTAGGCTTATTGAGGGATGGAACACCTTTGATTCCCTGTATATGACAGTTCTTACCATAAGCACCGTTGGGTTCAGGGAGGTCCACCCCTTATCTGATCACGGGCGGCTATTTGCGATATTTCTGATTTTTTTGGGTGTAAGCACGGCGACCGCTGTTTTTACTACAGTTGCCAAGGCTTTAATTCAACAACAGGTTACACGGGTCTTTAGGAGGCAAAGGATGGATGAAACTATTGAAAGGCTCTCTTCTCATACCATAATCTGCGGATACGGCAGACTAAGCAGAATAACGGCATCTGTTCTGCAGGAATCAGGCTTAGGCGTAGTTATAGTTGATAGCGGGGAAACGGGCTTCGAGCGGGCGGTTGCAGACGGTTTTCTGGCTGTGCATGGAGATGCCACATCAGAGGATGCTCTTCTTAAAGCCGGGATAAAGAAAGCGGCAAGGCTTATATCTCTCCTTCCGAAAGACTCAGATAACCTTTACGTAATACTTACAGCGCGGGAATTGAACCCAGATCTTTATATAATCAGCAGATCTGAGGACGAAACAGGCGAGAAGCGGCTGATTCAAGCCGGAGCAGATAAGGTAACAGCACCGTATAGAATTGGTGGCCATAAGATTGCAAACAGCGTATTAAGGCCGTATGTGACCGACTTTCTGGATTTGGCGGTATCAAATTCATCTGAAAGCCTTCAGATTGAAGAGATATTAATCCCTAAAGGATGTCCCATAGATGGTGTTACACTAAGAGAAGCCAATATTCGCAAAACAGCAAATGTAATAATTGTAGCTGTCATCTCTGAAAGCGGGGAGATGATCTTTAACCCATCAAGCGACACCGTGATAAAGAGCGGGACTACCATAATCGGCATGGGGCTTAAGCAGGAGTTTGAAAAGCTTCAATCTCTTCTTACCACCAAAGAAGGAGTTCAGTAATTTTGAAACCCGGATTTCACCCTCTCACACATTTCTGTTAAGATGCCATGGAAGCAATAATTATGCTTGGAAACCGCTCTTGGGAGGATTAAGGTGGCTGAAAATGAAATTATGCAAAAGGTTATCTCGCTCTGCAAAAGGAGGGGTTTTGTATTTCAAAGCAGCGAGATCTACGGGGGGCTAAAAAGCTCCTACGACTATGGGCCGCTAGGGGTTGAGCTAAAGCGCAATATCGCCAATGAATGGTGGAAAGCGATGGTTCACGGCCGAGAAGATGTAATTGGCCTTGACGCATCTATCTTAATGCACAGCGATGTATGGAGAGCAAGCGGCCACTTGGCTGGATTTTCCGATCCACTTGTTGACTGCAAAAATTGCAAGGAGAGATTCAGAGCGGACAAAGCTCCTAAGTTAACTCCGGGAAGTGAGGTCACATATCAAAACCCGCAGAATCCAAAGGAACAGCTTAAAGGCACTGTTAGGGATTGCGGATATGTCTGCCCTGTGTGCGGCTCTCCCGATCTGTCTCCTGAGAGACAGTTTAACCTGATGTTTAGAACCTCAATAGGGGCGGTTGATATAGCTCATGAAATATCACAGGCGCTGTCACAGTGCCAAACCTTGTCTCCAGAGACAATCGAGCAAAAAGTAAATGAAATTCTCTCTGAAAACTCCGTCTATCTCAGGCCAGAGACTGCTCAAGCTATGTTTGTGCAGTTTCTTAACTGCCAGCAAACAATGTCAATGAAGATCCCCTTTGGTATTGCCCAGATAGGCAAATCTTTTAGGAACGAAATTACGGTAGAACACTTCATCTTCCGCTCATGCGAATTTGAGCAGATGGAGATGGAATACTTTGTGGAGCCTGGCACAGAGGCAAGATGGCTCAAAGAGTGGTGCGACATCAGAATTGACTGGTGGCGGAGATACGCAAACAGAAAAGAGGACTTCAGGCTTCGAGCGCATGAGCCCGATGAGTTGGCGCACTACGCCGATGCCTGCTATGACATAGAGTTTAAATACCCATGGGGATGGGATGAACTGGAAGGTGTAGCGAGCAGAACAGACTATGATCTAAAAAAACACTCAGAACACTCAGGAGCAAATCTTACCTACTTCGATCCTCAAAAAGCCGACCCCGAGACAGGCAAAAACGGCTGGCGGTACACTCCCTATGTCATAGAGCCGGCGGCAGGATTAACGAGGGGTGTGTTGTGTTTCCTGTTGGATGCATACAGCGAAGAGAAAGGTATTGATGCAAAGGGAAATGAAAAGGTGCGTGTGCTGCTAAAGCTCCATCCGCGGCTCGCTCCCATAAAATGCGCTGTGCTGCCTCTGGTAAAAAAGGATGGTTTGCCGGACATTGGAAGGGAGATAGTCTCCGATTTTTTCAAGGCGGGCATAAATGCAAGGTACGATGAACAACACTCTATCGGAAAAAGGTATGCCCGGCACGATGAAGCAGGAACTCCATTCTGCCTTACGGTAGACCACCAGACAAAAGAAGACGGTACAGTAACAATAAGATACAGAGACACAACAAAACAGGAAAGGATTAGTG
>RFKT01000182.1 GCA_003694225.1 Candidatus Dadabacteria bacterium | reverse complement strand
GACTAATCTCTAATCTTTTTTCCGTCAGCACAGTCTATAAACACATCTTCATAATTCGGCGTTTTTATACCGATAGACACCATCTCGGAATTAAAGGTATATGCTGGATCTCCCTTGGGAGGCATCACTATAACAGCACCTTTTCCAGAGGATTTTCTGCCCAGTTCTGCCATTTCTCTATCGAGGAGGGCTCTTAGCGCACTTTGATCTCGTAAGAAACATTCCTTATCATCTTTCAGCTTTGCCCTCATTTCTCCTATGATAAACCCTGATATTAAGGTTTTTAAGAAACTCTCACCGTGCCCTGTGGTTGATAGCGCACAGATCTCATCGTGAGCGTACACACCGGATCCTATCACAGGAGTATCTCCAATACGTCCATTATATTTTAAGCTCACTCCTCCTGTAGAAGTTCCGGCGGCAAGCTTTCCGTTTCTATCCCTTACAACACATCCAACTGTTCCGTGCAAGTCTTCGTCCTGCGTTACCTCAGGCACCTCTCGCTTTTTAAGCAGTTCTTTGACATACGGAGCTACGAGATCTTCATGAGACTTAACGAGGCCATACTTTTCTTTTATAAACTCCGGTGCATTGTCGAGATCTGTCATAAGCTCATGTGTCCAAACCGAAAAGAGGGTTTTTCCGGGATGAAGCATGTCAAGCGCTATTACAGAGGGATACTTTACTCTCCTTACATTGATTAGTGAGACGAAGTCTAGGTTTCCTTTCATCAAACCGACATCCATGAGAACTATGCCGTTGACATTGGGATAGCCCCCATATCCTGCATTAAAGTATTCGCACCCTTCCATAACCTTGAGCGCTTCTACTACAGCAAACTCTCCCGGTTTGCCGGCAAGGAGCGCATCCCAAGCTTCTTCTAGGGCGTATTTCAGAAACGGGAGTTTTAGCTTTGTAAGCTCTGGACTCAGCTTTCCTGCGCCTCCGTGGACTATTACGGAAATGTTGGAATCCATCGGTCTCAAACCCGCCTAATTCCCATAGACTTTAGCCCCTCCTCAAGGTATTCAATGTGATACATATCTTCTGCGAGGAGTACCACAGCGAATGTCCCTGTCTCTGAAAGGGTATCACAATCGTATGGAAATACAACGTTAATCTTTGTGCCATCGTATAGGAGATCGCGCATCGTTCCTTTCAATTCCTCAAATGATCTCGCTTCAGAATGCACCTTAAAAAACTTCCAACACGGAACCTTGCCTATTTTTTCTTCTATGGCGTCGACTATTCCGAATGTAAAGGTTGAGCCATTTATCCGTGCATTATTTTCTATAGGAAATATTCCCTCTTGGGTGATTATATAATCGATGCCAAATACCCCTACATAGCCATCTCCTGCCATCTTCTTTGCTATTGTGCGAGACATTTTTTGGATAGTCCTATATGTTCTGCCGGAGAAATACTGGCCTTTAAGGTTCCCTGCGTGCTTAAGTCCTTCAAATAGCTGTGCAGACATGCCTAAGTGATGAATATCTCCGCTTCTGTCAATTGCCCACTGATCATTAGGCGACGCTATTACCTTTAACATGGGCTCCACGAGCACCTTGCTCTGCTTGCTTTCTTTAATCTCTTCGTAGATGTGAATTATATCCGGGCTGTCAGTCTTATAGACGGAGCTTCCTGCGGAGCCGTGTTCGCCTCGAATGATTACAGAATCGTAATGTGAAAGGAGGGAAGAGACAAGAGATTCTAAGGACTCTAGGTCAGATGGGGAATCTAAAGACTGGCTTACTCCCTCCACAGTGGGAATATCAAGCTTTACACACTCTTCCTTAAAGGTATTTTTGGAAAAGTATCTAGAACATACATTTGGCTCAGAGCCAAAAAGCTCCGCTTCGAGAAGCTCCGCACACACCTTTTCTTGTGAACTTGAGTAAAACGGGACAAATACAGGTTTTTTACCGGTCTCCCTTATAGCATCTAACAGGGGTTTAGGATTTTCCATTATTAATTCGGAAAGAGAGAGAACAACCTTTATAATTATAGGCAACAACCCTTTTAGGCCCCATATTGATGCTTTTAAGCCAACTGTAGTACTGTTCATCCAATGGCCCTGAAAGCGCCACTATATCTCCACTTCTTGCTATTGGGAGGGCTCTTGAGCACTTTGCCCAGATGAGAGGATTAATCTTTGCGAATTGATCTCTATGGGGTTGAGAGAGCACATCCGTTGCAAATATTACGACCTCGTCCTCATCTGAGGAGACTATATCTCTGAATCTGGTTTGCCCAAAATAAATTCTCGCCATAACTGTAACGCCTTGGTCTAAAACGATAAGGATTACAATGGGCCAAGCATTTAAGTCTCTCAAGCTTATATGAGAGTAACTTCCACTTTGGGAACGCTATACAAGCGGCATTATTTCACCTTTCTCAACCAGCGCTGCTTGGCTATGCTCGTCGCTAAATGTTGCCATATAAGCTTTACGGTTTTTGCAATAAAATGGCATAATTTCAATACAGACAAATTATATTGTAAGGAGATTATTTAGACAAATGGCTGGAAAAGGCAAAAAATTGAGGTCACTGTCAGGCATTAGGCCTAGCGGGAATGTTCATATCGGAAACTATCTTGGGATGATTAAGCCCGCCCTTGAGTATCAGCGGGAATACAATTGTATCTACTTTATTGCTGATATGCATGCGTTGACAACCTTGAAGGATCGCATGCTTATGAGGCAATATACGCTGGACTTAGCCGCAACATGGCTGGCGCTCGGTTTGGATGTGGAAAACCACATCTTCTTTAGGCAGTCTGATGTGCCTGCTGTGGCTGAATATGCGTGGTATCTTGCCTGTTTCACAGGTGTTGGATTCTTGGAAAAAGCTCATGCCTACAAGGATGCAAAGGCTGCCAATAAAGAGGTAAACCACGGCATTCTTTCGTATCCGGTGCTTATGGCAGCGGATATACTTATGTATGACGTGGATATAGTCCCTGTTGGAAAGGATCAAAAACAACATGTAGAGATGGCGAGGGATATGGCAGGCTCAGTGAACGCAGTTTTAGGGGATGACACAATCAAGCTTCCAAAGCCTGTGATTAAGGAAGAGGTGAAAACAATTCCGGGGCTTGACGGAAGGAAAATGTCAAAATCATACGGAAATGAGATCCCGCTCTTTTGCGAACCAAAGGTGTTGAAGAAAAGGGTAATGTCGATAAAAACGGATTCGACTCCGCTTGAGGAGCCAAAGGATCTCGATGGAAGTGTGATAGGAGAGCTATATGCCCATTTTTCTACAGATGAAGAATATGCAGATCTCAAAGGCAGGTTAAAGGCTGGCGGAGTTGGATGGGGGCACGCCAAAGAGGATCTCTTCAAAGCTATAGATAGGAGCATAGGTGAGGCTAGAGAGAGATATTTTGAATATAGGAAAGATGAAAACCTACTTGAAGATGTGCTCAGAAGAGGAGCTGAAAAGGCGAGCCTTGCCGCGGCTCCTCAGCTTGAAAGGATTAGAGAGCGCCTCGGATTTAATGTGTAAAGTCTCTGTAAGAACTAAGGAGTAGCAAGCTCTTGAGTGGTGGTAAGTTAAAAAGGATGACACTGCAATCTGTGTCTGGAGATTGTGATGTCATATGCGGTGATAAGGTGCTATCTGAGTTGCACTCTCTCCTTTGTAAGGATCAAACATTTTCCGTTGTGGATACTGCTGTCTGGAATCTACATAGGGATATATTTCCCCGTAAGCCGAATATTGTCTTGCAGGGTGGAGAAGATATAAAGAGCATGGAAGCCGCTTCGAATCTCCTCTCTTTGCTGGCTGAATCAGGGGTGGATAGATCGTATACAATTGTCGGGATAGGAGGCGGCTCTCTCCTTGATCTTGTGGGGTTCTGTGCGGCTGTTTATATGAGAGGGGTTGAAT
>RFKT01000181.1 GCA_003694225.1 Candidatus Dadabacteria bacterium | reverse complement strand
GTTGTTACTGTGCAGTCTTTAGGAGGCACAGGCGCTCTTATGCTAGGAGCGGCGCTTATTAAAAAGGCCGGGTTTGGCGGGGGAGTTATATTCGTTCCGGATCCTACATGGGGAAACCACCACCAGATCTTTGAAGAGCACGGGTTTAAGGTTGAAAGCTACCCTTACTATAGGAGCGATACAAGGAGAGCAGATAGTAAAGCAGCCAAGGCCTTTTTTGAAGGGCTTTGTCAAAACAGTGTGGTTTTGCTCCATACAGTTTGCCATAACCCCACGGGAGCTGACTTTTCAATGAAAGAGTGGCGCGATATTGCGGAGATATTTAGAGAGAGAAGGCTTGTCCCATTTTTTGATTTCGCCTATCAGGGCTTTAAGGAGGGGATTGAAGCTGACAGAGAGCCTATGAAATTGTTTATAGAGAATGGATGCTATGTTTTGATTGCATCTTCATTTTCCAAAAACGCTTCCCTCTATAGCAAGCGGACAGGAGCGCTTACAGTAGTGGCTGGAAGCGAAGGAGAGGCTTCAAAGGTAGAAGGAGCGCTTAAGCGCGTAGCCCGCACACGGTATTCAAATCCCCCCTCTGACGGGGCTTTAATAGTGCGGGAGATCCTCCGGTCAGATGAGTTAAGGAAGTTGTGGGAAGAGGAGGTCTCTCAGATGAGAGAGCGGATAAAGGAGACGCGGAGGCGGTTTGCTTTGGAGTTGAAAAAGCTTGGGCTTGACGGCTCTTTTGTAACAGATCAGCACGGTATCTTTTCATATACTCCCCTTACGCCATCAGAGGTTCAGGAGCTTGAAGAGAGGGGGGTTTTTATGCTTCCCTCAGGCAGGATAAGCATAGCTGGGCTTAATATAAGAAATATTCCTACTGTGGCTAAGCATATAGCTGAGGTCTCCAAGGGATGGCCAAAGATTTAAGCAAGTTCAACTAGCTCTTTAACCTTAATTTTTTGCTGTTTAATAAGCATATTTCTATATGTGGTTACATCCCCGCTTAAGATTGTATTTTTAAATGGCTTAATATTTGCAGGATCTTAACTTTAAGGAGCAGGGTTGGGCATATAACAGATTGTAAATGCTCACCTTTTAGACTAAGATGCAGACGGCGGTCATAGGGGTGTATGGTGGTTTTAAGGCATAAAGATTGGGGAACAAAAGCCTCTTTAATTCTACTATCGGTAGTTTTCCTTATCTCTTTTATCCTCTCTGGATGTGGAGGAGCAAGGCAGGGGACAAGTACACAGAGAATAGCGGTCACAGGAACTTTAAGGGATTCTGACGGCGTGCCTGTTGCGGGTGCTAGAGTAGCTGGCTTTGACGGAAGAAGCACTACTACTGCTGAAGATGGTTCTTTTAGCTTAGAAGCACTTGTTGTGAATAATTCCGGAGAAGCCCCAATTGTGCCTCTTGCAGTTACTCTTCCGGATGGCACAACTTCTAATATAAATGTACCTGTTGGGAGTGATACAACAGGGGCTAATGTGGGCTTAACAGTTAACTCCAATGGAAGGGTTGAAGTTACTACAGTTAATTTGCAAAATTCATCAGAAGGGAATAGTTCTAGTGGAGAGAATAGCGAAGAACCCATCGATCCGATGATGGGTAGCAATAGCGGAGATTTCTCAAATTCCGCTGGTCCTACATATTTTAAGGAAAGTAAAAACGGAGGAAAGAATAAGAAGTTAAAGGGCAAAGCGAGAAGAATCCATAACAAATATCTTTCTGAGGGATGTGGTGCTTTTATAGTTAAAGATAGAGAAAAGATAAAAAGGGTATTACAGCAATTACTGAGTTCAAAATATCGCCAAAATTCAAAATTTACAAATTTAGCTAAGAAATTAAAGGAAATATTAATTGCCTGTTTCCCCGGCAAAAATTCTAATAGGGCTTTGTTGAAATCTGTTGCGGCTAAGGTAACAAGCTTTTTTGCGGGTAAGATGCCGAAAGGGAAGGTAGCCAAATTAGCCAAGAAGTTGAATAAAGAAACGGTGAGGAAAAATGCTGCTGAAATTAGTTACTTTGTTGAAAAATTAGTGAAGCTAATATTAAACGCCATTCCCAACAATATATTAAGTGAGTTTTCTGAGCTTGCGCCAAATAAACAATATAGAGTCGTTAAACTCTTTCTGAAATCTATCACAGGCAAGAATCTGCCTGATAGGCTAGTAAAGGAAGTTTTAGCTGCCCTTATAAATGCCTTAAACGCTGGTGATAACGCAGATAACACTCAAGGTAGTGAGGAGGTCTCTCAAAACGTTGCGGTTCCCTTAAATCCAAATTTAACCAATGTTGGTACTAATAATGCCCAAACTGATCTTACGGATGATCCGTCTAAAGTAAGTGGTGGGTCAGATGCAGGAAGTATTAATGCTTTGCCTGTTGGTAATAGTACAGAAATATTAGACATCTCTAAAGAAGAGGAAGGTTCAGATGCTAACATAGAAGACAAGGATTTAGCGAGTAAGAAGGAAGACGATTCTAAACTTACTGCTACACCAGAAGATGTCGATCCTATAGCTAATGGGTCTAGCAAAGGGCCTAGCAGTGAGCTTACTAATAAGACTGTCGCTAATAATAAAGATCAAATGGGTGTTGGTTCGAAGAACAACACCAAAGTCGGTCCAACTTCTTTTTCAACCACAACAAAAAAACAGGGAAAAAAGCCAACGACTTAATCTAAATTTCTAAATTCAGCTCCTTACCGTCTGCGTCGCAAAGCCCCCCTTCTATAAAGCTAGAAGGGGGCTTTTTTACTCTCAAAAAGGTGCGGGGGCTGCTTGGCTAAAAGAGGTTTAGCTCCAAATTCAGAAGGTTAAAGGATAATAAGAGGCGGCTCACCTTTTAGCTTTACAGCAAACAGATGCTTTGGATCCACTACCTTTACTATGAGCTATGGAAGCCTTCCCTGCTAAGTGAAAAAACTACCTTAATAGGTTATATTTAAGGATACAGTAAATAGCCCTGACTCCGTCTTTCCACCCTATCTTTTTGCCCTCTTCATATGTGCGGCCGTAGTACGAGATGCCAACTTCATAAATTACAACGCCCTTCCGCGCAAGCTTTGCGGTTATCTCAGGCTCAAAGCCAAACCTGTCTTCTTCTATCTTTATTGATTGGATTACCTCCCGCTTGAACATCTTATAACAGGTCTCCATATCTGTCAGGTTTAGGTTTGTAAACATATTGGATAGGAGGGTTAAAAACTTGTTTCCCACCATATGCCAGAAGTAAACCACCCTGTGAGCGCCCGTTCCTAAAAACCTAGAGCCATACACTACATCCGCAAGACCTTTTTCTATAGGCTCCAAAAGCCGGGGATACTCTTGAGGGTCATACTCAAGATCGGCATCCTGCACAACTACGACATCACCTGTGGCTGAGGCAAAGCCGGTTCTAAGCGCCGCTCCCTTTCCCATATTTCGGTCGTGATAGATAACCTTGTCTACTTGAGATTCTATGGTCTTGAGCCGCTCCCTCGTTCCATCTGTGGAGCAGTCATCCACAATTATAATCTCCTTGTCAGAGACCGGGCTTTTAGCCACAGCCTCCACGATCTTCTCTATGGTATCCCTTTCGTTATAGCAGGGGATAACTACACTAAGCTTCATCCTTAAATACTCTCAGACAATATACTGACGCCTTTAATAGCAGGATTTGGAGATGGAAGCTATTGTAGGATTTTTTCCCACTTTTTCTAATGGGTTATAGGAAATTTTTGTAGAACCCTATTCTTC
>RFKT01000180.1 GCA_003694225.1 Candidatus Dadabacteria bacterium | reverse complement strand
TCCAAAGCCTGATCCCATGGAACATCTACAAGCCTTAGTGTAACTTTTCCTTGAACCCCTTGACTGGTGATAATGTTAAGATTGGAGACCTCAGCGATAATCCTTAATGCATTGTCTATATCCGTATCCTGAAGATCAAGAGAAATCAACCGACCTGTATACTTAGGCTCCCCTTCAAGCAATGCTGCAATCTCATTCTCATCAGTATTTTGCTCTTCCTCGGAGGGAACATTAGGAGCCGCAACCTGATCGCCTCCTTCATCCCCTTCTGCCTCCTCTTGATTTTCTACCTTTCCTTCACCCTCATTCTCAGGATGACCTGCTTGATCAGCTTTCTTTTTGCCCTTGCCGTCAGCCAGCTGCGCATAGGGAGCGTCTCCGAGCTCAGACTGATGCATGGCTGTAAGAAATATCTGGCCAGAAGAAGCGGAAGGAGAAAGAACTGCCCCCGGTCTTACAAAAACCCTTAGCAAAAGATCTCCATTTTTCTCTACAGCACGCACAGATCTTATAAGCCCAGTATCAGGAGGAGCAACGATAACCGTCTGCGTCCCTTTAGCAATAGATGCCCCCTTAATAGAGACGACGTACTCAGATGGAGCAGTCCTGCGGACCGTGTAGACACCAGCAGAGCTAATTTGAGCCACAACCCTGTTCTTTCTATCACCTATCTGTTCAATCTTTAGCGAGCTGAGCACAGGATTGGATGGCTTCAACAACGAATCAGAAGCACCTTTTGCTGCTGTTATGCCATTATTATTCTCGTTGTTAATGTTGTTATCTGCTCTGTTCATGCCAGAGGAGGCTATAGAGATAGGTTGACCAACCTCAATGCCCTCTCTTGTTTCCCCGCTTTGGAGTACACCGGGAATTTTAATGGCGGCATCCCCGTTATCAGCTACGTTCACCTCTTCTTCAACTTCAAACTCGCCTGGCCTAGCCATAGCGCCTGACATAGAATCTGCTGTGGAATCACCGGAGGGCATCACACCACTTAAGGCCGCTGCCTCTTTCTTATCTGATTTCGCTGAAATGTTCACCTTATCCGAAAGGTTTTCGCCACTGCCTCTGGCAATAAAACTGCCCGTAGACATTGAGCCTTCAGCCTTCTCTGCCAATTCGACATTTTCTCCTTTATCTATACCTACGGCACTGGAGTTTGCGGTATTGTCTGAGGCTATGTTGGACAATGGTTCAATTGCCGTTGGACCTGACGATACAGGAGAGGTTACTTTCCTCGTGGAACATCCCACTAGAAAAGCTACTCCAACACATAGAAGGACTGCTAATCTCACTATCCGACCGGCTAATGCGGCATTACTCATGAAGCTTCTCCTTGAACATAAATTCATTGTAAACACACTGCAAAAAATATAAGCCTAAAAACTCCAACAGCTAATCCTCAAATAGAAACTTTTCGGATATGGTAAATTAGCTTGCCTAGCCATTGTTCCCTTACTCTTAACCATAGAACATGCTACACCTGCAATCTTACCTATGTAACAAAAGTTAGCAATATTAAAAACATCTAATTTAGGTACACTTTCTGTTCCTGTTATATACAAGGAGATACAATCTTGCCAGTTAATATTGAGTAGAGAATTAAAATTTGCCAGCCGAAACAACAACAACGCTGTATAAAAGCGGAAGCGATTCCTTACTTTAAGGAAGTTAAAGCAAGTGAAACGATGTTTTAGTTTTCTCGGCGCGATTCTATCCTAAAGGGGAAGAGATAAATGTCTTCTATCTTCTCCTCTTGCGCCTTCGCTTTTCCAATTCCTTCCTTTGCTTCTGTTCTTCCGGAGTAATATATCTAAAGGTCGTTGCAACTAAATTCGCTTGAAGGTGATAGCCATCGCTCTTTTTTACCGGCTTTGATAGCTGGATATTTCCGATATTCACTATCCGGGGAAGATTGCCGACCTGATCAAAGAAGGACGCTATCTGGTGGTATGTGCCTGTCACAGAGATCTCTACAGGGACCCTTGCATAAAATTCATCTAACTCCTCAGCATTTACTTTAAAGAGTCCAACTTCAAGCCCAGAATCCTTTGCCAACCCTGAAATTGAAGAAAGAAGCTCTGGTATTTCGCTTTTATCCGGCAACTCCTGCAGCGCAAACTGTAGTTTAATATCCAGTTTTTTTACTTCTTCTTTATACCTATCCAAATTCATCGCAAGCTTTCTCTCTTTTAAAAGCTGAGTCTTGAGAGAAAGGATCTTCTCCTCTATATCCGAATATTTTTGCAGTTTTGGAGAATACATCTGTGCCCACAGCAACAGGCTAACAAGGAGAGCCGAAACAGCCCATATGATAAGTTTTTGCCCTAAAGGCCGATCAAGCACATCTTCAATAAACGCCATCATAGAGCATCTTCCTCCTTCTTGTGCTCCCCACCAGCATAATCCACTACTGCCGAAAGGGTAAACTTTTTCATTTTCACCCTATTCCAGCTGACCTGCCTCGCCTCCAACAAATCTACCTGTAGGAAGAAATTTGATTTTTCAAGCTCCTTCATAAAATCAGCTATTGTCTGATTATCCAAAGCAAGACCCACTATGCTCATAACCCCACCTCGCTCAGAAACACCAGTAAGCCACGACTTACTAGGCAAAGCCTGATTTAAATCATCTAAGATTCTTACAGGACCTGTCTTTTGTTTTCTTAGTGTAGCTATAACCTCAATCTTATTCTTTAATATGTCTCGCTTTTTCTCCAAATCCCTTACTTCCTTCGTAACCTTTCGTAAGGAAGAAATCTGTTCAGAAAAAATCTTCTTTTCCGCTTCATAAAGCTTCGTTTTGTAAGCCAGGGAATTAGAGGCTAGATAAAAGGCCAAAAATAAAGAAAGAAGAGAAAGCAAGAAAGCGGCTACTTGAAAAATCTTATTAGCGCCGCCTGCATCATCTTCCCATACTAAATTTATACGGATCATACCAAGCTATTCTCTAAACTAATATCTCGCCATCAACTACTCGTAAACAGTTGCCCCCCTATCTCCAGACCTTCTTAACGCAAGCCCTACAGCAATACCCACTATATGGCGCATTTCATTAATATACTCTATGTCGAAGTCACCTCCAATAGAGATCCCCTTCAGCGGATCCATGATCTCAGTTGGTATACCAGTCCGAGCCAACAGCTCTTCAGCAATACCAGGAACCTGAGCGCCTCCACCAGAAAGCAAGATATGGTCTATATCTTCATCTGCCCCGCTAGCATTCCACATGAGTCTTATCTGCCTATCAAGCTCTGAAACCAAAGAACTCCTATTCTGTTGTACAACCTCGGTCAACTCCTCATCATAATCGCCATCTTTAAGGGTTTTTTTGATTGCCTCTGCATCGTTAAGCTCAATACCAAGGGTTCGTGCTATCTCGTGAGTAAGCTCCAGCCCGCCAACGGATATGTTTCCGGTAAACAGAGATTTGCCCAACTTGCATATGTTAATAAAACTGAACCTTGCACCTATATCTATCAATGCAACAGTCTTATCAATTAAATCAGGATAAGACACCTCGTACGCTCCCTGAAGGGCAAAGTAATCTATATCAATCACCCCCACCTCTATTCCAGCTCTCGCCATTACGTCCAAAAAGCTATCTACTATCTCATTCTTTACTGCTACAAGCAGTACTTCAAATTCCCCGCTCTCCTTTTTCCCTAAGATGCAGTAATCCATTCTAACCGCATCTAGGCCGTGCGGAATATAGCTACCTGCTTCAAATTCAATTGTCGCTTTAAGTTCCCCTGGATCCATATCGGGCAATGTTATCTTCTTTGTAAAGGCACTCGGAGCAGGCATAGCCACCACTGCGGCCAACTCCTCAATATTCCTATTGCCGATAACAGAGTGTACCTTTTCTGCAACTACCTCTTTATTGGAAACCGCATTATTAAGAAAAGCATTTCCAGGTATAGAAGCCATATTCATGCTCAAAAGAGCGGGTTTTGCACCTGAACAATCAAGCTCTACCATCTTTACAGAACTTGAACCTATATCTAACCCGATAAAAGTTTTCTGCTTGCTCTTAAACATGTCCGGATATCTCAATCGCCATTTGAAAAACTATTATCCCATCTTATACCATTAACTATATATTCCTACCAGATTCACTCTATAAACTGCAAAACTTTTTGCTAGCGCTGTCTTTCCATATAACTATTTACAAGGACAGCCTTTACCGCTTATCTGAAAATGCTTGATTTGTTCTCTCCATACCACCATTATTATTATCCATATCACTCTAAAGTCTTGCTATAATGTAAGGGCATGGATTTTATAACAGTAGCTTTGCCGGCAATCCGAACCCCTCTTTCGTACGCCCTGCCTGATAACCTCAAGTGTGCGGATGTGGGGTTTAGAGTCGAGGTACCTCTAGGCACAAGAGATGCTACCGGTTATATAATAGAAAAAAGCCCAACCCCCCCGGAAGAGTTTTCCAAACCGGCTCAGCAAAGCCTACTAGGAGACCTTCCAGATATTTGTGGCCTCAAGAAAGCAAAAAGGCTTTTAGAGAATTACCCTTGCTTCTCAAAAGAGCAGTTGCCTTTCCTTAAAATGGTGGCAAAGTATTATGGATTCCCTCTTGCCAAAGTAATAGAAACTGCAGTACCGCCATCAGCACCAAAGAAGGGGAACAAATTTATCGTCCTAAAAAGGGAGCCTGACTGGCACACTACCAGCAAGAAATTACCCCTTATAATTAAAGAGCTCAAAAGAGCTGGGGGTAAGATTAGTTATTCACTTCTGGCTAAAAAGGTGCCGGGAAGCGGACATATGATAAAGAGAATGGAATCCGAAGGAAATATAATCATAGAGGTTAGTGAACCGTTAGAATGTTATATTACCTCTGATCCAGTTCCTTCATGGACTAAAAAGGCTGTTGATTTAAGTGCAGAACAGCTTTCTGTTCTCTCTGAAATACTAACAGCAATTCGGAAAGGAGTTAATAGCACATTTGTCCTGCATGGTATAACTGGAAGCGGGAAAACAGAGGTATATATAGAAGCGGCACAAGATGCGATAGAATCTGGAAAAGGAGTTTTAGTAATAGTTCCAGAGATAGCTCTTACCCCTCAGCTTATTGATCGATTCAGAGCGCGAATAGGAAATAATATAGCCGTACTTCACTCCGGCCTTGAGAAGCACAAGAGGTGGTATTCATGGAGAGCATTACTAGAAGGGAGGTGTAAAATAGCGATAGGAGCGAGATCTGCGATATTCGCCCCTGTTTCCAACTTGGGCATTATAATAGTAGATGAAGAGCACGATGGATCATACAAACAGTCAGACAGACTTAGATACAACGCAAGGGATTTAGCAATTCTGTTAGGCAGAATGTTCTCTATTCCTGTCATATTAGGCTCTGCCACACCTTCGGTAGAAACTTACGCTAAGGCAAAATCGGGAAAATTTAGGCTTCTTAGAATCACATCACGCCAAGCAAACGCTGAACTTCCTAATATTGAAGTTGTGGCTATGAATCGGGTAAAGCCATGGGAAAAGCCTTCCGAAAACCTCTCCCCACAACTTTACGCGGCGCTAGAAGAGATCATACTGAAGAGAGAGCAAGCGTTTATACTTTATAATAGACGAGGATATGCCGCATTCCTCCAATGTGAAGAGTGCGGCAGAACTCTTGATTGCAAAAACTGTTCTGTTACGCTCACCTATCATAGAAAAATAAATTCAGCCCTATGCCATTATTGTGGCATAGCTATCCCGCCTCCCAAATACTGCAAATATTGTTCTAAAATTGCAAGAGGAAATCCTCCCAAACTTGTGCTTAGGGGCGGAGGGACCGAAAAGGTGCTTGATGAATTGTGTGAACTATTCCCTGATGTTCGAATTGACAGACTGGATAGGGATTCTGTGTCTAACATTAATTCTTACAGAAAAATACTCGATAAAGTAAGGTCTGGAGAAACTACGATCCTTGTCGGCACCCAAATGATTGCAAAAGGACATGATCTAGAAGGCGTAACCTTGGTAGGAATTGTAAACTGTGACGTCGGACTTCACATGCCAGACTTCCGCGCATCAGAAAAGGTGTTTCAGCTCTTAACGCAAACGGCCGGCCGAGCAGGCAGAGGGAGCAAAAAAGGACGTGTGATACTTCAAACAATGGCTCCCAACCATCCATGTATTGTAAAGACTCTTAAAAACGACTATGAAGGATTTGTAGAAATCGAACTCAAAAAGAGGAAACATATGGGATATCCTCCTTTCTCGCGACTTCTTCGCATTATCGTATCAGGGCAAAACAAAGACGAAGTTGATTCAGTTGCCAATGAACTGCGCCAAGAAGCATCGATATGTAAGAGAGCACTTCACCTTGAGGCAGCAATTCTTGGTCCCTCTCCTGCGCCTATACAAAAAATGCGAGGAAACTGGAGAATGCATATAATAGTCAAAAGCCCCTCTGCTTCATCGTTGAACAAAATTATGTCAACGGTTAAATCAAAGCGCCCTCAAAAGGGTGACTTAAAGATAATATGCGATGTGGATCCATACGACATGTTATAGCACCTTTGAGAAAGAGTAGTGGGAATCAGCAATCAGCTCTCGGAAGTCAGATACAGCAATCTACAGTCAGAAGCAGAAAGCGGAGAGCTGAGCAGCGATTCTGATCACCGATCGCTGATTTCTGAACACCACTTCAGGAACTCACTCTATTCCGCCGATACCGAATGTCGGCAAGCCTCTTTATAATCTCCTCACGAACCTTCCTCTCCAGATGCCTTACCTTCGCCTTCTTCTTCCTCCTCTTCTTCCTCATCCTCCTCAACCTCAAAATCGCCAAATTTTTCGTAAAGCTGTGCATATTCTATGTCAAGCGCATCGTATCGTTTTTTAATCTTGAGATACTGCGCATTAACCTGCTCTATCTGGTAGAGTAGCTCTTCTATCTTCTTTTCCGTTTGGAGCAGTTGAGCCTTCATAAGCTCTATCTGTTCCAATGCCTGAGCTGAAAGTTCCAACCCACCAAGGAGCTCATCTATCTGGCTTAATGACTGCTCTATCTCCCGTTTTAACTGCTCATTTTTCTCACTTAGTTCGTTTTCCTTCTGCTTAAGAGCATCCTTTTCTTCCTGCATCTGCCTGGTGCTCTCCTCAAGCTCTTTTTCGAGCTTCTCCAGCTCTTGGAGCCTTTCATTTAATGTAGAAAG
>RFKT01000179.1 GCA_003694225.1 Candidatus Dadabacteria bacterium | reverse complement strand
CGAGAATTAGCAATACAGTTGCCAGATTTCATGAAATCTGGCAACTGTATTGCTAATTCTCGCCATCTAGACAGTGGGACGGTCAAAATCCGATGTAAATTCAAGGAGATAACAACTGAATTGAGCAAGCTTTTTTTGCCTACTGAGGGAGAAGTAGCCCCGCACCTTTTTGAATGGAAGGCCTTTTTTATGGAGCGCGGGCATCTTGCCCGCACGCCCCCCCCCTCTTCAGCCTAGAAGGCTGCACTCCATAGGTCAAAGTGCGGGGGATTCCTCGCTTACAAAAGTTACCCCGTACCTCTCGAAGTGGCCGACCTTGCTGTTGGAAGTTACCCTGTACCATTCTGCTCCGTTGCTAGAAGTAGCCCCGCACCTTTTTGAATGGAAAAATTTACCCATAAGTTCAGGGTGTTAGGGAGATAGATTTTGGGTGTCCTTTTGTTTGGCTTTGGCGGTATAAGGCTGTATATTCGCTGTATAACTTATAGAGATAAGGAGAATATAGAAGTGGACGAGGAAGTTCTATTTGATCTGGAAGATGCTTTAGACAGGGTCGATGGAGACAAAGAGCTCCTTCAGGAGCTTATAGGGATGTTTTTTGATAGCTATGAGTCTGAGATATCTAAGATAGAGGAGGCGATCTCTTCAAAAAACTACCCTGAGGTTAACTCCCTAAGCCACTCCATAAAAAGCGCTTTGGGCAACTTAGGCGCCAAAGCGGCATTTAATTTAGCATATAAGCTCGAGCTTATGGGAAAAAATGAAGACCTTGCCGATGCGGAGGACACCCTTGAAAAGCTCAAAGAGGCTATAGAGGGCTTTAAGAGAGAGGCTGAAAGTAAGTTATAGCCTATGATATTTGAAGGTCATTTTTCTTTTGGGTAACGAGAGACTGCAAAGGAAAAAGGAACAAACACAGCCTACTGCTTTATGCCTAATAAGCGTTTCTGTTTATAAATCCGCGGAAAAGGGTGAGGAATAGGATCTTTAGGTCAAGAAATACAGACCAGTTTTCTATGTAATATAAATCGTGCTCTATGCGCTTTTCTATCGATGTGTCTCCACGCCAGCCATTTACCTGAGCCCAGCCTGTCATCCCAGCCGGCACCTTGTGGCGGAGCATATATCTCGGTATCCGCTTTCGGAATTCCCTGATAAAAACCGGCCGCTCCGGACGGGGACCCACTATCGACATGTCCCCCTTTAATACATTGAAAAGCTGGGGAAGCTCATCAAGACTTGTGGCACGCAGAAATCTTCCCACGGGGGTTATCCTACTGTCTCCAGGCTTTGTCCAGCCGGGACCGTCCTTTTCAGAGTCAAGATACATAGTCCTAAACTTAAAGATCTTAAAAGGAGACCCATCAAGGCTTACCCTCTCCTGAACATAAAAGACAGGGCCTCTTGATGTGCACTTTATTAAAAGGGCAATAAGCAAAAATAACGGGGAAAGAAGTATAATGGAAAGTGTGCTTATAACTATATCAAGAGCACGTTTAGCCACAAAATTTATCCCTTCAAGTGGTGAAGACCTAAGCGTAATTACCGGCAGACCCTCAAACTCCTCTATGGCATTGCCTAAGGTTGTAAATCCATGCAAATCCGGGATTATCTTTACATCAACGAGAGAATCTCCTATCTGAGACATGATTTCAGGGAGAAAATGGTTGTCTTCCAGAGGGAGTGCTACTACAAGCTGATCCACATCGAGATCAGAGAGGATCTTTTCAAGATCTTCATACTTTCCTACAACAGGAATTCCACGCGGCCCCTTCTTTTGTGTGCCATCCCTAGATAGGCACCCTATAACCTGTATTCCTAATTCCCTCCGCTTGCGGATTCTGGAAGCGACATCCCCCGCCAGCTGGCCGGCTCCCACTATCAGAAGATACCTTAAGTTATATCCCCTTCTCCTGATCTCTCTCAGTATATAGCGGAGGAGAGATCTCTGCGCCACTGTGCCTATAGTTGCCAGGAATCCAAAATATACAAAGACAAGCCGCGAGAATGGAACGCTTTTCTCCCGAAATAGATATGTGGCCGCAATAAAAAATACTACAGCGAGCATGTTGGCATTTATTAAAAGCCAGATCTCACGGCGAGTCCTCACTCCGCGCATCGGGCGGTATAACCCCATCCGCTTAAACACAAAAGCCCATATAAGCCAGATAAACAGTAAAAGCGATAGGTAGTTGTGAAAAGAAGGAACACCCTTGCTGACAGGTATTAGATCTGTCTTAAACCGCAACCAGTATGCAAGGCACCACGCTACCGATACCACAAAGAGATCGGCCGCTATAAAAAGCACCTCAAACAACTGGCTTCGCTGTTTTAACATCTTCCTTACTGCCCCTATCCAATTTTATACCGCACTGCTTCATTTTGTTCCAGTTCCTCTTGGGGTGAGACCGCTAGGGCTCCAACGGGCAGTCCATGCCTTTTCATCACAGCATTCCAGCCTGCAATAAACCTCTCAACAGAAAAGCGGGCTCCATTGGATGTGATTACGTCTGAGTCGAATCGGTTCTCTTGTGAGATAAAATATTCAATAGCATCAATAAGTTGGGAGACCATGTCGGGTCCTTCCGGTTTTATAAATACTCCGCCGCAATCTTCTGGCTGGGGGCCTTTTTCAAGCCAGTGCATCGTCCCCTTGAGGGT
>RFKT01000178.1 GCA_003694225.1 Candidatus Dadabacteria bacterium | reverse complement strand
TCCTACAACCTTTATATCAGCCGCCATACTGGCTCCCTATTTATTAACAGAGACCTACATCTTCACGCACATATTTCCCGGCAAAGCGAATCCGCCCCATCGCATCGAAAGCCTTTTCCCGCGCACTTTCTATCGTCTCACCCATAGCTGTTACAGACAATACCCTTCCTCCTGCAGTAATCAGTTGCCCGTCCTCATTTCGAGCTGTGCCGGCATGGTAAACCTCAACGTCGTCCATCTTCTGAGCATCCTCAATCCCACTTATCAGATCTCCCTTTCTTGGAGAGTATGGATAGCCTTCAGCGGCTGCCACAACACATACAGAGCTTTTAGTGTCCCATGATATCTCCGGCAGATCCTCGCCGCCAGTAGCAAGCAGATAAAGCAAAAGTCCAAAATCGCCCTTAAGTCTCCTTAAAATTGACTGGCACTCAGGGTCACCCATTCTTACATTAAACTCCAACACGCTAATCCTTCCTGATTCTTCGATCATAAGGCCTGCATATAAAAATCCCGTATAATCAACGCCCCTTTTGCCGAGCTCTCTAAGGACAGGTTGAATAATATCTGTAAGCACCCTCTCCTCATCGGCCTCAGAAAGATGCGGAGTCGGCGATACAGAGCCCATTCCTCCGGTGTTAGGCCCGTCTTGGCCGCTATAAAGCCTCTTATAATCGTGAGAAGCGGCCATTGGCACTACCTTGCCGCCGCCCACAGCCACAATATAAGAAGCCTCTTTTCCTTCTAGATACTTTTCAACTAAAACCTTCCGGGCACGCTGTTTTCCAAACAGAAACTCGATGGCCTCATCTATCTCAGAGTTTTCTTTGACAACACAGACCCCCTTTCCGGCAGCAAGGGCATCATTTTTCAAAACAAGCGGCGCGCCATGAGAAAAGGAGTATTCTCTAGCGGCATCCTTATCGGAAAATTCCCTATAAGAAGCTGTGTTCACTCCTGCACTTTCCATTATCTCCTTAGCAAAGGCTTTGGACGATTCAAGCCGTGCCGCTGATTGGGATGGGCCAAAGACAGGGACAGAAGCGCCAAGCAAGGCGTCAGAGAGCCCCTTATTAAGGGGATTTTCAGGTCCTATAACTGCAAGATCAACAGCGCTTCCGCAAAATTTCACTATAGCTTCAAGATCATCCACACTTATAGACACATTTTCTGCAACTGTTTCCGTGCCCGGATTTCCCGGAATGCAGTAAACCTTATCCACAGAGGGAGAGAGAGAAAGCCTCCAGCATAGAGCGTGCTCTCTTCCTCCAGACCCGATAACCGCTACTTTCATCGTACCTTCCTCCGGTAGCTTAATGCCGAAAATGTCTATCTCTTACAAAAACCAAAGTGCCTCCAAGCCTCTCTACAGCCTTTGCAACCTCCTCATCTTTTCTAGAGCCGCAAGGAGCTACAATTGCTTTCACGCCTTCACCGAGCAAAGCCTCTACAGAGTCAGGAAATGGGAAAAAGGCGTCGGAAGCAACGCAAGCCCCTTCCAGTGAGTTTCCGTGCTTCTTAGCCCTTGAGATTAGAAGCTCAGCGGCATCCACCCGGCTCATCTGCCCAGCCCCTATAGAAAGCGCCATCCTGCCATCAGAAGCAACAAGTGCATTGGATTTTACATGAGCGCAGATTATCCACGCAAGCTGAAGGGCTTCATACTCCTCGTCAGTAGGTTTTCTTGAGGTTACCACCTCCCCTTCCCTAACATCAGACACACCTCTATCCCTTTCCTGCAAGAGATATCCCCCCTCAATGCTTCTAAGTTCATCTCCTCTACCGCATCTGCTAAAGTCTACCTCAATTACCCTTATGTTTTTTTTCTTGGAAAAAACCCCAAGAGCATCTTCAGTATATGAAGGTGCGATTACTATCTCAACAAAACTGGAGATAGTTTCTTGAGCTACATCTTTGTCAACACAACCATTAAACGATACGATTCCCCCAAAATGGCTTCTGGGATCCCCCTTTCTAGCCATCTTAAGGGCTTCGACAAGATTTTGGCTTACCCCTACCCCGCAAGGGTTTAAGTGCTTAAAAACAGCGGAAGAACCGTGAGGCAAACTGGAGATGAGCCTTATGGCCGCATCCAGATCCAATAGATTGTTGTAAGAGAGCTTCTTTCCTTGAATCTGATTCCAAGGTAAAACTGATCCAAACAGCGAGTAAAACGCACCTTTTTGATGGGGATTTTCGCCATAGCGCAGTGTCTCAACCTTATTAAGTATCACGCCAGTTATATTAGAAGCGCCATCTGAGCCGGCTTCAAAACGGCTGAAATAAGATGCAATATTAAGATTATATTGTGAGAGCGCGGCAAATACCTTTGATGCCATGCCTCTTCTAAACTCAAGCGTATCACCCCCCTCTTTTAAGGCTGACAACACTAACGGATAATCCTCCGGATCTATGACAGGCATTACATACCTAAAATTCTTTGCGGCTGCCCTAATCAGGGCGGGACCCCCTATATCTATATATTCTACAACCTCCTCCTCAGCATCCCCCAACTCGGATGCCTTTTCCTCAAACGGATAGAGATTTACACACACAACATCGATCGGGCAAAGAGAGAGCTTGGAAAGCTCTTCCATATCTTCTTTAAGTTCTCTTCTTGCTAAAACCGCACCGTGAATATACGGATGGAGAGTCTTTACCCTTCCACCCATCATTTCTGGCACTTTGGTAACTTCACTCACCCCTATAACCGGCACATTGTTATCGCTTAAAACCCTTTTTGTGCCTCCTGAAGAGATAATGGTATAGCCAAGATCTATTAATCCGCGGCAAAACTCTACAACCCCCCTTTTGTCGTACACGCTAACTAGTGCTGCCTTCTCCATTCGCAATACCCTCAAAGCTCATAAAACATTTATGGCAAGCAATATAGCACTTAGCCAGAAAAACAAAAGCGCCTCTTATGGAACTTGTATCAGACAAGCATATGCATACAATTATTTGTAAGATTTGCAAGATTTTTGAGAGATAACTTTCACGCTATACAAAGTTTTTGCTGGAATTCTCTCATTAGCTGCTGACCAAGCTGAGCAAGGTCTGTGCCTAGGAAGGCTCGGGGAAAATTCCCTTGTATATTGAACTATTACTTCTCCTCAAAATACTCCTGCGCCTCTTTAAGGAGATCTATATAGCTTACAATCCCTATTAACTTCCCATCATCTGAACTTACTACCGGCACAGCGCCAAATTTATTTTCAACCATTATCTCAATCACATCGCTTATTGGGGACTCTTCTGTAACCGTTATAGCCCCCTCATGCATGATATCTAAAACGCTCACTGACAGCCTTTCTTCAACTTCTTCAGAGTTATTATCTGAGATATCCCCCAGCGCAAGGCATGAGCTTATATCTTTGTCGGTTACTATCCCTAACACTGCGCCCTCCTCATCGAGCACTGGCAGATGCCTGATATCGAGTTCATACATCTTCTCTACTGCGTCACGTACAGTATCCTCTTTTGTCAAAGACACAGGATTTTTAGTCATTAGTTCCGAAACAAGCATACAAGAACCCTCCAAGAAACAGATAGTTTCCAGTAGATCCTTAATAAATCTTTAAATCGGCAAAAAGTCAACGATGAATCAGCCCTGCTCTGCTATGATTCTGCGGATTCTTGAAAGCATAACGGCTGGGTCTGTGGTTTTGCTTATAAAATCTTTAGCGCCTATGTCAAAGAGAGCTATCTCATTGTCAGCCGTGTCTGCCGCTGTAAGGATAACAACTGGTATGTCCTTTGTTTCTTTACTTGCCTTTATTCGCCTAAGAAACTCCTTGCCGTCCATCTTAGGCATCATAAGGTCGCATAGCACTATATCTGGCGGGTTTTGGTAGAGCTTTTCAAGCCCATCAGCGCCGTTTACAGCTTCAGTCACATCAAACATCTCCTTTCTTAATATGGCGCTTAGCATATCCAAGACATCCCTATCATCTTCAATAAGCAATATGTGCGGCTTAGCTATGCCCCCATCTCTCGGCTTAATAGCAGGGGTTTCGGTTTTTTGTCGGGGGCCGCTTCGCATATTTTCATAAGCTACAAATGCCCTTATCTCTTCAAAAGTAGTGACTCCGCTTACAACCAATTCCTTAGCCGCTTGCCCTAAGGT
>RFKT01000177.1 GCA_003694225.1 Candidatus Dadabacteria bacterium | reverse complement strand
GTCTTGTCTGGGGGTCGAGTAGTAAAAGACTAAAGAGCATTTGTGGGTGTGCAGAGTCAGGCTCACAGAGAGGGATTCCTCTTTTGCCAAGCCTACATTTGCCGCCGTGTCTAAAGTCTTCAAGCCTGAGAACACCCTCAAGTATCTTGGCGCTAGCAGAGTCGTAGTGACTGTTGCGATCACCCAAAAGTATTAGGAGCGATTCTCCTCTCTGCAAGGTGGCATAATGCCTCCTTTCCACAATTCGCGCCAAGGCTTCCGCCATCTCCATCCTATATGTTTCCCATTCAAGCTGAGCAGGATCCTTTTCAAGGTCTCTCTTTGATTTAAAATGGAAGGTAATTAGTGTAACCACCTTAGGATTTGACCTTCCCCTTCCCTTGACCTTTAGCTGAAGTTCTACAGGGCCTCTTGGGAAGAACCTTGTTCTTTCAGATGGTACTAACTTTGGAAGCTCTACTCTGCTGTAAGAGACCTTATTTAATATCTCAGCTCTGTCTTTTGCTACGATAAATCCAGATCTTAATACCTTGCTGTTGCTGTATCCCACTCTCACCTCATAAAATCTGTTTGTGGCTTCATGAAGTTCGTCAACAATAGACATTAGTACTTCTTCTGCTGAAACTTTATCAAAGGCGAGAATCTCCTGAACTGCTATGACATCACAGTTAAGGGCTATAAACCTTTCTGTTATAGAGTACAGTTTGCGATAATACTGCTTTGGAGTAAGCCCCTTGTTTCTCTTTATAGAGTCTTTTAATTTTCCAAAATTATTTAAATTTTGGCTGCATACTGTAAGTTCAGGTTTTCCTCTTGGGTCAACAGCTCCCTTTGGCACATTAGATCTAATCTGTCCCCACGAGGTGACTGCGCACGCTGCAATAAGGTTTGCCAAGAAAACCCCGCACCACCTACTTTTTTCTGCCCAAAGATGCAACTTCACGGTAGCTCCATCCGAAACTAATCTCTTCGCCTTTACCCCAGCCCTTTCGCGATGATCTTCTCTTGCGCTTCGATGCATTAAATACTGAATATAAGGATTCTCTGCTAAGACTCGCCGCTTTAATATAGCTTAGGGCCAACGCTCCAAGCAAAATAGCATCAACTATATCCTGATTAGATGCCAGCGCTTCTTTATCGGTGTTAAAACCTATCTTTTCAAGTTGATCATTGTATACAGTGCTGACAAAGGATCTCGCAGCTTCCTTGACAGCATTTCTTGTAAGTTGCCGACCACTTCCCATTCCAAGAAGGTCTGTTTGCACCGAGCGCGGATTAATCCTTCCTGGCACACAAACATTGTTATATCTTGCTGCGCATTCAAATATCCCTCTCACCTGTTCTACTTTAAATGTAGAGTGTGGATCTTTGATTGATGTTGCTTCTTCACAAACAAGCACGCTGTTTTTTCCAAGCTTAACCTTTTTAAATAGGCTCTCTACTCTGTAGTGAACTTGAAGCAACCTCTCCTGAAGGGGGATAGGCGGTTTAGGAGCTTTGATCTTACCCACTCCTATCACACACTCTTCTTTGATATCAAACAATGCCCATCCGGAGCAGGTAAGCGATGGGTCAACAGCCATAAGAGTTGAATATGGAGTGATGCTTAGTTCCATCAGTTATGCGTCTTGATTGTTCCTTACTCTCCTAGTTTATTATTAACTTTGGCTTTTTACTAGATAAATAAAAGACTACATTTGAAGTATGGAGCATGAAAGTGGGGAGAATAAAAGCATGGAATTATGACTGAAAATAAGCAAGAGAATTCAGGTTATTGGGGTTGTGTCTAAAGAGACAAAATATCCCCTATGCAGAAGCCTTTCTGAGTCAGATTCTTTAAGCCTTAACGGCCCTGCCTCAATGATTGCCTCTGTACTTACAAAGTCCGCAGTGATATTTCTTAGCGTTTCTCCATCTAACTCCGGGCTGTGAGTTGTGAGTATAAATAATCCACCATGGGGGTTGAGAAGTTTTATGCACAGTTTCAAGAGGTCATGGATCACTTGATTTACCTTCCAGCTTCCCTTGGGAGTGCGGCTGAAAAGGGGAGGATCAGCTACGATCAGATCGTAAGATGCGCCATGTCTTGCTTTCCTTTGGAGAAATTTCAGTGCATCATCTCTAATTATCTTTACCCTTTCGTTGACTTGGTTGATTTCAAAGTTTTTATTCGCCCAGGTTAGAGCGCGCCTTGAAAGGTCCAGGTGCAATACAGATGCTCCTGCTAGTGCTCCCGCAACAGAGCATATGCCTGTATATCCAAAGAGGTTTAAGAGTGTTGGAACCTCACCGTTTTGTCTAATGCGGCTGATAAATGACACGATCTTCGGAATGTACAGTATATGTTCAGGGAAAAGACCTATCTGCCCATTTTTCTCCAATCTAAGCCATACCTTTGCCCCCGCTGCTTTAATAGTCCAGTGAGAAAAAGGCTTGTGAGTGAAGCTCCATCCAGACTTTGAATTATATATTGCATCTGCCTGAGTCCAGATAGCCTTCTCTTTTAGAGGTGCCCATAACGCAGTTGAACACATTCTATCGAGTACAATGTCCCCGAACCTCTCCAATATCCGACCATTTCCGGAATCTAAGAAGCGATATTCAGTTTGATCCATAAAAAATCCCAAAAATCAGCTGGTTAACGCCATTCAGCATCACTTCCACCACATTATACTGCCCATTTGGATACTTTTAGGCAAAGTCTTTTAAGGCTTTTTATGCCCTAACTAGCTGGAAAAGCGGATTTTCTTCCTAAGCTCTTGTCTTTGTTGCTGTTTTAGGGTAGTTATATTCCATGTAATCTGTCTGACTTAGTTATGGGTATTATATTAATTAGAGAGTGCGGATATGACTGATAAAAATAAGCATTGTGTTACAAAGGCTGAGTTGGCTGAGGCTATACATGAGAAACTCCCGGTTGATAAGCAGAAGGCCGCACAGATAGTTGAAGATTATATTGAGCTTATTAAGGAAGCTTTGGAAAAGGAAGGAAAGGTCATGCTGTCTGGCTTCGGTTCCTATGAGGTAAAATCAAAGCCTGCTAGGAGGGGCCGGAACCCGCAAACTGGCGAGACTATCACGCTCCGTGCACGGCGGGTTGTTAAATTTAAGCCAAGCCAGCTTTTAAGGAAGGCGTTAAACGAGCCGAGGGGAGATCTCTCCGGGTCTTAGGAAAGGCATTTCAAAGGTAATTTCTCCTGCTCAACGTACTGCTAAAGAACAACATACTGCTAAAGGAATAGTGCCGAAGAAGCACGGTAGGGGGTGTTTCAAGGTGTGTCTGTCATTAAATTGGCGATACTCTGTATTTACTGAGTAACTTACTAAGGCCTATGTTAATTTAAAACACCGCCTGCACAGTTGCCAAGTGGCGGCAATATTCGCCACACCCTGCAACTGTGCGGCCTATATGGGCGCTTTGTCGACTCAGTTTCACTCTGTGTTACAGACAAGCTTTTCTTTTAGTGTGTCTTTTTAGTGTGCTCTAGCTTCACCGTTTACTTTGGAGCGCTTTGCAGAGCCGCTCTTTGGCGTATTGCTGTCGTATGTTTCTGAATTTACAGCTTCCCCTTCTGTCGTGGATTGTGAGGTGCCAATCCCCAATGTTTCAAGGATTAGCCTTTTAATCTCCTCTGCCACATCAGGATTTTCTTTTAGAAATGCTTTTGCGTTTTCACGTCCTTGACCTATCTTTTCTCCTCTATATGAAAACCAGGCTCCTGTTTTGTCCAATATGCCGTGTTCTACTCCAAGGTCTAGGAGCTCACCAACTTGACTTATTCCTTCATTGAAGACGATATCAAACTCAGCTTGCTTAAATGGAGGGGCAACCTTATTCTTCACAATCTTTACCCTTGTTCGGGAGCCGATAACGCCATCAGCATCTTTAATTTGGCTTATTCTTCGTATATCCATTCTCACTGAGGAATAAAACTTTAAGGCGTTTCCTCCCGTTGTTGTCTCTGGAGAGCCGAACATAACGCCGATTTTCATTCTGATTTGATTGATAAAAAGAATAGTTGTATTCGATCTCGCTGTAAGAGCTGTGAGCTTTCTCATTGCCTTGCTCATAAGTCTAGCTTGCAATCCAGGCTGTTGATCTGTCATTTCTCCGTCAATTTCAGCTCTAGGCACCAAGGCTGCCACTGAATCAACTATCACAAGATCAACAGAACCTGAGGAGACAAGTGTTTCGCATATTTCAAGCGCCTGCTCACCACAGTCCGGCTGGCTTACCAATAAAGCTGATGTGTCTACGCCGAGTTTTTTGGCGTACGAAACATCCAGAGCGTGCTCAGCATCTATGAATACTACCGTGCCC
>RFKT01000176.1 GCA_003694225.1 Candidatus Dadabacteria bacterium | reverse complement strand
GCTTTCACAAATCCCTTTGGCGTTAATGGGAGAGTCAAACTTCTCTCTCAGATTTGTAGACGCACTAAGCGGAGTACTAACAGCGCTTGCAATATTTCTCTTTGGAAGGGCGGCTTTTTCCTCCAGTCTTGCGGGAACATTTAGCGCGCTGTTTTTGATGGGGTGTAAGGGCTATGTACTGTGGCACGGGGTACGGATGGGAGTGCAAGACAGCCTCCTTGTGCTCCTTTCTACACTGTCGCTTATTGCATTTTGGAAGATGACGCTCCTTTGGCAAAAAGCGGAACAGTGCGAACGCAGAGAGGTTGCGCATTCTCTGCTATGGGGAGCAATCTCGGGAATAACATGTGGGTTGGGGGTACTTACAAAGAACGCTATAGCCTTTATACCGCTTGTTATCGGAGTATCTTATCTTGCCTTAAGTGGAAAAGCCTTTGTTGCTGCAACTAGGTGGAAGAGGGTTGTCGCCTTATGGATTGGCTCGGCAATCATAGTTCCGCTTATTTACTTTATACCCATTTTTTTGACAGTGCCGCACGCATTTGACGCCTACGTGATGCATGAGCTTTTTAAAAGGGCGAGGGTAGGCTTTCATAATGTCCACAACCCGCTTTTTTACCTTAATGTCCTCCGCAAATGGAACGTATCTGTGCTGTTTATTTTTCTTCTTCCTGCCACCTTATGGTTTGCGTATAAAGCAGTAAGGAAACGCTCTAGTATCTCCATTTTTTTACTCTCTTGGGCTGTAGTTCCGCCTCTTTTGCTTTCGATACCTCGCTCGCGATCTGTGTGGTATATCGCTCCTGCATTTCCCGCCATGGCGCTAATTGCGGGAGGCGCTCTGTGGGAGGCGTTATCAACAGCAATTTTAGGAATATCAAAGTGGCTTGAAGGGCAAAGCGCTCCAAAGAGCCTTCCGCTATCTCTGTGCATGACAGCGCTTGGAATCTATGCACTCTCTTTCAGGCTTTATAAAACTACGTACTATATTTCAACTCATACAGAGAGGATATTGCTGGACAAAGTCACTGAAGAGATAAATCAGGCAAGAGAGCAGGGGATAAACCTAGGTCCCGTTATATTTCATAAAACTGGCATAACTGTGGGGGAGCATGTATATAGGAATATGCTCTATCCTATAGCGCGTATTGTCAGGCGGTATAAAAACGTTGAAAAGGCGGTTTTATCCTCTGAAACTCCTATTGTTTTTACAAACCTTAACGCAGCTTTTAAGCTCCTTGAGAAAAGAAGGGTGTCATATTATGGGTTTGAGCCTCCGCTTTATGAGAGGCGAAGCTGGAGAACAGTGGTTGTATTTGGAGATAAGGTACATTTCTCTTCACTTACGCCAGTAACGCAGGTGTATGACTTTGGAGCTGATCCATTTCCTGAACTTTACGGATGGGAATACAAAACCCCATACAAGGGGAAATTGGTAAGGAGCATACTTGGCTACGAAGCGGCGATGTATATCGTTGGTGACTGGATGCTAGAGCACTTTGGAGCTGAGCTAACTATAGAAGCCATAAGCCGGCAAAATAGCCATCCTGCCTCTGTGGAGTTTTATTTGAGCGACAAAAAGATAGGGGAAGCGACCTTTTTGCCGGAAAAATTTCTTACTGCAAAAACCGTTGTTCCTAAGGGAGTCTTTCACAAAGGGAAAAATCCTCTTATCTTCAAGGCACATTCCCGTACTTTGCACCGGAAAGATGCCAAACCTCTCTCTATCTCCCGGATAACCGTTAAACTCCTTCAGCCAAATCATAACTAAATATAACGCACTGAAATCAGGCAGTTTTAGACCACTTGGAGAGGGGATACCTCCAGATGCTTGAATATGCCAAGATTAAATTGACCGATAAGTAACCTTATCGGTCAATTTATGGGTTGGTAAGGCGATTTTTTGCTGTGTTCTGAGATTTTAACAATCAAAAAACTTGCAGAGCTTAAAAGTTGGTCTTTTAAAGTCTAAGGGGTTGGATTTTTATTGTCCTTTACATGTATATAATTAATAGTTTTCAAGGTATATTGCCTTGTTATTCTTTCGGGAAGAGATGAAGATCTTATTTTTAGCTCCACAGCCCTTTTTTCAGGAAAGGGGCACTCCTATAGCGGTTCGCCTAGCTCTTACAGTCTTATCGGAAAGGCTTAGCACCGCTTCTAATGATTCTGATAGCAGAATCGATCTCCTTACTTACCATGAAGGCTCTAATATTGACCTTCCTTGTGTAAGGCTATTTAGGATTCCGTGCCCGCCGTTTGTCCGAGGAGTACGGCCGGGCATATCAATTAAAAAATTAATCTGCGATTTGTATTTTCTTCTCTGTGCGATAAGGCTTGTCATAAAGGAGCGAAAAGTTGGAGGCTATGATGTTGTCCATGCGGTTGAAGAGTCTGTGTTTGTGGCGATGGTAATAAAACTTTTTTTTGGAATACCGTATATTTACGATATGGACTCTTCATTGGCGCTACAACTTACTGAAAAATGGCGGATTTTTAGGCCGTTATATCCCCTGCTTTATTTAGCTGAGAAGGCGGCTGTAAAGTGGAGCCTATCAGTTGTGCCTGTATGCGATGCCCTCGCAGCGATTGCGGATCGGCACGGCTCATCCTATACCCATATATTAAGGGATATCTCAATGCTTGACCCGGCTCAGGCTCAAAAAGCCGGTATTACCCTAAAGGAAGAGCTGGGGATACCAGCGGGTGATCTTATGATTCTCTATATTGGGAATTTGGAGCCGTATCAGGGTATAGACCTTCTACTTGACTCCTTTGCCCAACTTGAATCCTCAAGCCTAAGCTCCCATCTTGTAATTATAGGTGGAAATGAAGCCCATATTAAAAATTACCGGGAAAAAGCAGAAAAGCTTAGGATCTCTGAGCGCACATATTTTACAGGACCCAAGCCGGTTGCAAATTTAAGCAGCTATCTTCTCAATGCGGATATCCTTGTCTCTCCTCGTATAAGGGGAAATAACACCCCTATGAAGATCTACTCTTATCTTCACTCAGGCAAAGCTATAGTTGCGACCAATCTTCCCACACATACGCAAGTGATGGATAACTCTGTTGCCGTGTTAGCTGATCCGAATCCCGCAGCCTTCGCTGCAGCGCTGAGAGAGCTTATCTTAGATGAGAGAAAAAGGAAGGAGTTAGGCTCCAACGCAAGAAGGCTTGCGGAAAAACGGTATACATTTGATG
>RFKT01000023.1 GCA_003694225.1 Candidatus Dadabacteria bacterium | reverse complement strand
CTTTTTTGTGGCGACAGCGATATCTGTGATGCCGTTTCCATCAAAATCAGCTCCGCCAATAAGGGTCTGTGTCTTTGTGCCGAAACTTAGGGTTGTTGTTCCATCTCCGTTATCTATCACCCATTCAACACCGCCGTTTCCGTCTTTTTTGACTATTCCCAGAGCCACACTTGACTGCGTTAGATAATAGCCTATTGCCACATGATTTCCATTTTCTCCTAGCTGGGTCGGATTCCCGGGGTCAGAGTATGACACTGATCCGTTAGAAAGGGATGAAGCAGATGTATACCATTTGAGGTTTCCATCTGAATCTATAACAACTGAGATAGGGTCTGTAATGCCATCTCCGTTTATATCGGATGATTGCTCTCCGAAGGAAGAGAGGGGATAAAGCAAAGAGAGAGTAATCAACGCCGTTTGTAGATATGTAGATATTTTCATAAGTCTTACTTTCCTAATAGTTTTCTTAACACCCAATCCGGACGCAATATCCCTGATGAGAGATGTGCCCTTAAAGAGTTCGAGCTAGAACCGCTGCTACATAATATGATAATACTGATATGGGAGTGTAGTGCAACCATGTTAGTGGTAAAAAGGCTTGGCCTGATTGAATATAAAAAGTGTTGGGAGCTTCAGAAGGAAACTCAACAGGCCCTTATGCGCGGTAAAGGGGAGGATACGCTGTATCTATGCGAGCATACACCTGTTGTTACAACCGGAACGAGGGGGCTTAAAGGGGGACTTTTAGTGTCTGAAGAGGAGCTTGCTGCGCGCGGAATAGCATTAGTTAAATCTGACAGAGGCGGTGATATCACATACCATGGACCGGGGCAGTTGGTGGTTTATCCGGTAATAGATCTCAGAAAGATTAAAAAAGACGTTGGGTGGTATATAAGAGGCCTTGAGAATGTAGTTGTGAATGCTCTTTATATGGTTAATATTAAGGGGGTTACTTTGGCTGGATTGACCGGAGTCTGGACTTATAAGGATCTAAAATATAATAATTGGGGGCAAAATGATTGTAGGCAAAATGGTGGAGGTTATGAAGGGTTTTCAAAGATAGCTTCTATAGGGATAAGGATTTCAAGGTGGTGCACAATGCACGGGATCGCCTTAAATGTGCTGGACCAGAGAGAGGGATTTTCCTGTATCGATCCGTGCGGGCTTAAGGGAGCGTCAGTGACGTCGGTTGAGGATTTTGCCGACGGGATTACTGTAGAGAAGATGGCCGAATTGATGGTTGAAAGCTTTAGGGAAGAGTTTGGCTTTAAGGAGTGGAGAGAAGAGTGTGTGTTAGCAGGGACGTAACCGTTATTGTAGGGGTGTAAATAAATATTATGTAAGGAATGTAATATTTGTGTGGCGGTTATAAGTTTGAGGTTTTGGTTTCTGTCTCGTAATTGGCGCTTGCATAGGTTTTTGCTTGTGTAATTTAGTGGCGGAGAATATCTGATGGCAAAAAAGGTGACACAGCTTAGAGTTGTAAGCAAAAAGAAACAGACTCCCAAAATACCCAAAAAGGCATTTCTAAAGGCGTATCAGGATATGCTTACTGCGCGGTTAAGCGATGAAAAGATAATAGTGCTATACAAGCAGAACAAGTGCCACTTTCAGATAGGGGTCGCGGGGCATGAGGCTGTGCAGGCTGCGTGCGCACAGGTGTTTGATCCTTCAAAGGACTGGTCATTCCCTTACTACAGGGATATGGCCTACTGCGTAGGGCTGGGGATGACAGTGCGGGAGCTTATGTTAAATGCTATGAACAAAGAGGACGATCCGAATTCGCACGGAAGGCAGATGCCAATGCACTACGGCCATAAAGGGCTTAGGATAGTCTCACAGAGCTCTCCCACGGGCACACAGCTTCTTCAGGCTGTAGGATGCGCCTTAGGGGCTAAGCTTGAAGGATCTAAGGAGGTTGTCTATGTCTCTATCGGCGAGGGGGCGTGCGCTCAGGGAGACTTTCATGAGGCGTTAAACTGGGCTTCAAGAGAGCAGCTTCCGGTAATCTTTGTTGTAGAAAATAACGGGTTTGCCATCTCTGTGCCTGTGGAGGAGCAGCATGCTGGGGAGGTATTTGATATCAGCGCTGGATATGAGAATTTAGTTAGATATTCAGTTGACGGCACAAGCTTTCCAGATTGCTATGAGGTTGTGCGTGAGGCGTATAAGAGAGCTCAAAAAGGAGACGGCCCTTCGCTTATAGAAGCGCATGTGCCGAGGCTTCAAAGCCATTCAATCTCTGACAATCACCTGAAATATAGGTCTGAAAAGGATATAGAAGCTGAGAGAAAGAGAGACCCGATACCGATACTTAGGAGATATCTTATAAGGAATAAGATTGCGACATCAAAGCAGTTAAAAGAGCTTGAGGCAAAGATAAAAGAAGAGATAGACCAAGCGGCGGAATGGGCGGACTCCCAACCGGATCCTGAGGATATCTATACTGCCATATTCGCTGATTCATATCCTACACAGCCTGAGGATCCCCCTGTGCCGGTAGATGGTGAAGAGCTGTTTATGGTTGATGCCATCAATCAGGCTCTCTGTGAGGAGATGGAGAGAGACGACAAGATGGTGGTTTTTGGGCAGGATGTAGCCCGTGGAAAGGGGGGCGTCTTTGGGGCTACAACAGGATTAACTGATAAGTTTGG
>RFKT01000175.1 GCA_003694225.1 Candidatus Dadabacteria bacterium | reverse complement strand
GATCTATATAGCGGAGATGCTGAATCTCCTTATATTATATACGAAACACAGGAGGTAAAAACCACCTGGCACCCAATAAAAGCCTAGCAATTTAAGCATATTATACCTTTCCCTTCTCGACACACTTTCAATTATTCACTTTGCGTTTTGTAATGAAATTTAGTATTGCCTGCCACAATAAAACCGCAAGGGTTGATGTAACACTTTGTAAATGTTATTCTCTCTGGCGCAGCACAGATCGCGCTTCTCCCGGGGTTTTGAGGTGGAAGCTAAAGGGGCAAGGCAGAGGTTTTGGTCTAGTTAGTCAATTCGTGGATATTGGCGTAAGGGTTTGTGTTTCGCTGCGGCAGCGGTGAAGCGCGGAGGGTGGTTTTGTGTAAAGTGTAGCGATTGTGGAGAGTAGGCTGTGTACACATATAACGAGATGTGGGAGCTTGTAAGCTCTGTCGTTAATGATGAGGGTTATAGGCTTTTCGATCTGGATCTTCCCATGGAGAGGAAAGGGAGACTTTGTGTGTATATAGATACACCAAATGGCAATAAAAATGGCAGTAAAATTTCTGTCGAAGATTGCGCAAAGGTGAGCCGAAGGCTTAGCCTTGCTTTAGATGTGAATCTTGATATGCCAAGCGATTATATCTTAGAGGTGTCTTCCCCAGGCGTCAATAGAAGGCTTCGGCGGAAGGAGCACTTCGCTGAGGCAGTAGGGGAGCATATAAAAGTTGTTGTGGAAGGTGAAGATGGTGTGAAAACAATTTTCGGAGAGCTTGAATCATGTTCAGATGATTTCATTGTTGTTGGACTAGATGGAAGTGGAGAAAAGCTTTCAGTGGATTTCAATGCTATCAAAAAGGCGAATGTTGATTTTCAATTTTAAACTAAAAATTAGGTGATTAAAAATGGGGTTTGATTTAAATGCGCTTTTGAATCAAATAGGCAAAGACAAGGGGATTGATAAGCAGATTCTTGTTGAGGCTATAGAATCCGCAACCCTTTCGGCTGCAAGGAAGCAGTATGGCCATAATCTCAATTTGGAAACTCAATTTAATGAAGATACAGGGATGATTGAGGTTATGGAATTCAAAACTGTGGTAGAAGAGGTAGAAGATCCAGATACGCAGATATCCCTCGAAGAGGCTAGGCGCCTATATGATGCTGATGCACAAGTGGGAGATGAGCTTGGGCGTAAATTGGATATTAAAGATCTTGGGAGAATAGCAGCTCAAACCGCAAAACAGGTCATTATACAGAAGGTACGGGATGCTGAGAGAGGAGTCATATATAACGAGTACGTGGGAAGAAAAGGAGAACTTATTAATGGCATAGTCCAGAGATATGAAAGGGGTAATCTTATAGTAAATTTGGGCAGAACTGATGCCGTGCTTCCAAAGAGAGAACAGATACAAAAAGAGAGGTATCGCCGGGGAGATCGGCTCAGAAGCATGATATTGGATGTAGATCCAACAGCTAGAGGGCCGCAGATCATATTAACTAGAAGCCATCCTGATTTTCTGAAGAAGCTTTTTGAGCTGGAAGTGCCTGAGATCTCTGAAGGGGTTGTTGAGATTAAGGCTGTGGCTCGGGAACCAGGCGAAAGAGCTAAGATAGCCGTTTATTCAAATGATTCCGGGGTCGATCCCGTAGGTGCTTGTGTGGGGATAAAGGGCTCAAGGGTACAGGCTGTGGTCACAGAACTTAGGGGAGAAAGGATCGATATTATCGTGTGGAGTCCCGATGCCCCATCTTTTGTGGCCCGAGCCCTTTCTCCGGCTGAGATTACAAGAGTTGTAATGGATGAGGATGAGCGCTCTATGGAGGTTATAGTGGCTGATGATCAGTTGTCGCTAGCCATAGGTCGGAGAGGGCAGAATGTGAAGCTTGCCTCAAAACTTACGGGGTGGAAGATAGATGTGCGTAGCATAAGTGTGGTTGATGAAGAAAACAGAAGAGCAAGAAAATCCCTTGAGAGGATTGAAAAGCTAGGCCTTGCCAATGCAGAAATGCTTTTCCAGGAAGGTTATAGAAGCGTTGCCGAGGTTGCGGAAGCAACAGTAGAAGATCTGATGGAGCTTGAAAGCATAGATATTGATAGAGAACTGGCTGAAAAAATCATCAATAGCGCGAAAGAAGCTGTTGAAAAGATGAAGCAGGAAGGAATAGTTGATGAAGCTGAGGAGAAGCTATCTATTACTGATCTTGATAAGCTCGGTTTGCCTGTGGAGTTAAAGGATAGGCTTATTGATGCAGGTTTTGATACTATTCAGAAGCTTGTTATCGCGTCAGAGGATGATTTGGGGGCAATAGGAAAGATTAGCGAAGATGAAATTAATATAGTCACAGAGGCTTGCGAACGGTTTTTAAGGGGCAGGCCAAGGGATGATGCAATTTAACGGTTTGCCTTAGGTGTTGTATATGGCTAAGCGTCCAATGAGAATGTGCATTGGATGCAGAAGACGAGCTGATAAGAACGCTCTTATGAGGCTTGTGTGTATTGATGGAGAGATGATGTTAGACGCCAATTTTACTCTTGGGGGCAGAGGGGCGTATGTGCACAAGAAAGAAGGTTGTATTGCGCAGTCTATGAATGCCAAGAAGTTAGAAGGTGCTTTGAGGCTTAGCAGAGGAACTGTGAAAAAAGGCGATCTTAGGGATTTGCATGCAAGGATATTTGAAAAGATTGCCGTTGAAATTGATAGAGATGGTGTGGCTACTAGTATGAAGGACAAGCGTAGAAGAATAAAATTTTTGTAAGGTAACTTAAAGAATGTCAAAGATTAGAATATACGAGCTTGCCAAGGAGCTTGGAGTAGAAAACAAGGCTATAATTGCCCTTACCGGCAAGCTTGGTATAGAGGGCAAAACCTCTCACTCAAATTCTTTGGAACCTGAAGAGGCTGAGCTTATTAGGCGTGCAATTATAAGGGAGACTTTGGGAAGCGACTCGGCCCCCGGCGTGGTAGAAACTATTGAGCATGATAAAGACGGGCACGTTGTTACTGTAAGAAGGAAGGGCAATATAATCAGAAGGCGCAGAAAAGAGGAACCTGTTGCTAAAGAAGAAGCTCTCAAAAAAGAAGGGAAAGAATCCTCACAGGGGCACATAGTTAAGCCTAAAGAGAAAGCCACTCAACCTGAAATGGCAGAAGAGCTTCAAAAAGCACCTGTTGAAGAACCTGTAGAAGAATATGTAAAAGATGAACCCGTCGGAGAAGGAGGGGTACAAGAGCAAGTAGAGGTTAAGAAGCTTGATGAGCCTCCCCAAGATGCTTTGTCAGTTGAGGCAGAACCGACAGAGGGCAGGGCCTTGGAGGAACCTGAGGAAGAAGTAGGCAAGGGCCCCAAAATATTAGGCAAAATTAAACTTAAACCAGCCAAGGTTGTTCCCTCTAAGAAGGCGGAGCCTTCTGCTGGAGATGTCGTCCCGATAGATTCTGCCAAGGGTAAAGGGAAGCGCAAGGGTAGAAAAGAGCGAAGGAGCAGGAGGAAAGAATTTAGCAGGGGAGAGCTTGTTGATTATGACGGAAGAGCAGCAAAGAGGCAGCAGAAAAAGAGGGCTGCTAAAGGTGAGAAGCATGAAGAAGGCAAGGAACAGCCATCTGCTCCGTCCACTGTTGTGGCTAAAGCATCCAAGAGGGTGGTAAAGATTGATGAGGTTATCACCGTTGGTGAGCTGGCGGCAGCAATGAGCCTTAAGGCTGGGGAGGTTATAGCGAAGCTAATTGAACTTGGACAGATGGTGACCATTAATCAAGCTATAGATTTTGATACAGCGTCAATTATTGCAGAGGAATTTGGCTTTCATGCAGAATCCGTAGCTTTTGACGAAAAAGCTATTTTGGAAGAGGGTATAGATGATGACCCAGCAAGATTGCGGCCGAGAGCTCCTGTAGTGACTGTAATGGGGCATGTGGATCACGGTAAAACCTCTCTTCTTGACGCAATACGCAAAACATCCGTGGCACAGAAGGAATTTGGAGGAATTACACAGCATATAGG
>RFKT01000174.1 GCA_003694225.1 Candidatus Dadabacteria bacterium | reverse complement strand
TAATAATCTGTGAACGAAGAGAAAAGGAATCTCTTAGATGTAAGCGATATTTCGCCCCATTTCTCCTTGAGCTTTTCCTTTACCCAGTTAAAAGCCTCATCATACCTTGAAAATACCGCCACAATGGGCATAACGGGTGTATAGGGCTTTATTTCTCCCATCCTTTAACCTTCCTTGATACTGTAAAGGGAGCCAACTTTTCTGAGTTTCCGGACGTAATCAGCTCTGAGAGGTAAGTGGCTGTAAATGGCATCATGCTAAAGCCGGTCTTATAGTGTCCAGCTGCTATATACAATCCATCTATTTCCGAGATCTTCCCTATGTACGGCTTTCGGTCGCGCGACCTCGGTCTAAGCCCCGCTAAATGGGCTTTTGTTGAGTATGATTTTAGCTTTGGGCAGAACGCAATAGCATTTTCTAGGATCTTTTTCTGAACGTCTCCGGTGGGCTTTTCATCGAAGCCTGAGTCAGGCTCTGTACTAGACCCTATGCACACTAGGGAATCGCCTCTCTGCATAATATAGGAGCTTTTCATCCTGACTATCGACCTTACCAAGGGGTGCTTACCTTCTAGTATGCACGCTTGCCCTTTAACTGGGGTTATAGTGGCAAAGCGGTTGATGTATGGATCCATATTGGATGTCCAACTGCCGCAGCAAAGAACTACCTTCTCACACCGGATCTCTCCTTTGGCGGTGTATACCCCTGAAATCTTGTCTCCATCTCTTAGAATTTTTAAAGCCGTGCATTTTTCCCTGAGTGTTACGCCACTAATTCTGCATGCGGCTATAAGAGCTTCAAGTAGAGCGGATGTATCAACAGAAGCAGCGGATGGGCAGTAAAGCGCCCCTAAAGGTGAAGGCACGACGTTCGGTTCAAGATCTGCGAGTTCCTTTTCTGTTAAAAGTTTCATATCAGGGGCGTTCGGGTGTTTGGTGCTTTCTTCAGCTTCAAGTAGGGCATTTTTGTGCTGAGAAGGGTGGGTTAGGAGTTTCAGGCTGCCGCACCTTTGATAATTTATTTTCATGCCGGAGGTCTCTTCAAGTTCTTTTGCCATCTCAGGGAAGATGCGCAGGCTTTCCCAGTGCGCTTCTGTGTATGCGGATAATCTTAGAGGGGAGGACGGCCAAAGCGCCCCCAGAGATGCTGAGCTACACCTCCCTCCAAAGGTGCTTTGTTCAATGAGTATGCATTTAAGCCCATTTTTGGCAAGGGTATAGGCGCAGGAAAGCCCTATTATGCCTCCTCCTACTACTGTGATATCAAATACTTCCACTTCTTTATAGCTCTTTACTATCAAAGCGAACCTTATTTTGGCCGATATATATCATAATTAGTAGAGGAAAGGGAAAGTAAGGTTTTGGTGACTTTTGAGATAAGGTTTGGATATGAAAAAGCAATGTGCATCCACCCAAAGCGAGACAGAAGTTGTTGAGAATGAAGAGCTTATTTTAGATAAACTTAGCCCCTCTGACAGCAAGCGCTTTATAGTGGTTCAGTGCCCGATAGCTGATTATCAGGGAAGCTCACCTGCAAGATTCCGCATTAAGGAAACTGGCATTGAGGGCTAGGCTTTAAGGGGGATTCTATAAGTCAAGCTTTTTTATATTGTGAGCCTACTTTCACTATATCTGAGATTATCAATTGAGCTGGCATAGCTCTTGCCCAATATCCCCACAGGAGGAAATCTTAGCTAAAATGGGGCAGTAAGTTCTCTTTTGGCTTCTCTAATACGCTCCATTAGGGAAAAATTTTCCTCCAAAGACAGGTTTATGCATTAGGGGTGCGATATGAGATTGGAATCTGCGCTTTATACAAGCCAAAACGGCCTTGAGGTGCATGGGGCGGCAATTTCTGTAGTTGGCGATAACTTAGCTAATGTAAACACCGTAGGATTTAAAGGATCCAGAGCGGAGTTTGCCAGTATGGTATCGGACGGCTTGGAAGGTGGTACGAGTGATACTGTTCCTATGCCTGGTAACGGGGTAAAGGTATCGAGCATTAGGGAAGTAAAAGAGCTAGGCCCTATAGAGCCTACAGGAAGAGCGCTGGATGTAGCGATTGACGGAAACGGCTACTTTGTTGTTGGTTCAACCACTGAGAGTTTCTATACCCGTGCTGGTAATTTTACCCTTGATGCATCCGGCAATTTAGTTACTGCAGATGGAAGAAATGTTCTTGGCTATACTGTTACTAACGGCACAACATCAACTTCGCTTGGTACAATAAATATAACGAATTTTAATGCAAATCCTTCAGCTACTTCATCTGCTACATTAAAGGGCAATCTTGATGCATCAGCCTCCATAACTACCGCTGCAAGCAATCCCGCTTCGTTTAAAGAGCTTAACTCCGCCGCATCTTTTATTACTACGGCAGATGTTATAGACAGCCTTGGTGAAACCCATACTGCCACACTCGCATTCTTTAAAACTGCAGCAAACACCTATACCGTACAGGCGTATATGGATGGAGGTGAAATAAGTGGAGGGACAGAAGGGACTCCATCGTTAATTTCAAGTGGGCAATTGACATTCGGATCTGACGGCACGATACCTGATGCGAGTAAGTCTCAGGCCACTTTAACCTTAAGCCCGTCCTATGCTAATGGGG
>RFKT01000173.1 GCA_003694225.1 Candidatus Dadabacteria bacterium | reverse complement strand
GGTAATGACCGTTGAGCTTAATTATAGCGATGATTGGGGAGATCCTTATATTGACGGGGAGACCCGCCGGTATAGTCAGTTGGCGTTTTTGCTCCGATCGAAGACGTTGTTGGATATAGATTGTTGGTCAAGGGTGCCCGGAAAGCCTTTTATGCCGGCGGAAATATGTGAAGTTGTAAAGAAGGAACTTGCCGCTTTAGGTAGAGGCCAGACAGCGGCTATTTCAGGAGATAACGGCTCTGGCGGGACAGAAGCGGAAAATGTAGGCGAGTTTGCCGGGCAATGAAATTTTTTAGATAGGAGTTTATTATGACCAAGCTTTCTGTTGACGAATTTTGCGAGAGTGAATGTGAACTAAACGTATATGATCTCGATGACTATACAGGCGACAAGCCCAGATGGTGCAAGGGGTGCGGTGATTATGGGGTTTTAACTGCAGTTCAGCAAGTTTTTAAGGAAAAGCAGATAAATCCCGATAAGGTTGTGGCGGTCTCAGGGATAGGATGTTCAAGCAGGTTTCCGCACTATCTTGGCACCTATGGATTTCACGGCATCCATGGTAGGGCTTTAACCATAGCGCTTGGGGTCTGTTTAGCTCGGCCGGATCTTAAGGTTTTAGCTGTTTCTGGAGACGGAGATTGCTTTTCGATAGGTGCAGGACACTGGGTTCACGCTATAAGGTATAATCCGGATATGACTCTCTTAGTTTTGGATAATGAAGTGTATGCGCTGACAAAGAAGCAGGCTTCTCCAACTACTCCGCAGGGGGTTGTAACAAATACAACCCCACGAGGCGCATATTTAGAGGGGCTAAATCCACTTACTGTTGTATTAGGAATACCAAATGTGTCATTTGTTGCCCAGACTGCGACTTGGCTTGCTCAGCATCTTAAGGCAACCTTTGAGAGGGCTTGGGAGCATAAGGGACTTTCCTTTGTTAGGATTCTTCAGAGGTGTCCTGTTTTTATGGGGGATGCATATGGGGCTGGGGGAAGAAATTTCCCCGTTAAGTTCCTTGAGCACAAAGAGGGCATCCCGGTTAAGAAAGGGTTTATGAAAGATGCGCCAGTGATAAACCATGATTTTAGAGATTTAGCGGCGGCTCAAAAAGTGGCGCTTGATACTGAAATGGCTCCTATAGGTTTGATCTATGAGGATGAATCGGTGCCCACATATCAAGAGGTAAGAAAGAGAGAGGTCGAGCAGATAAGCAATGCTGAGTTAATAGAAGGTCTTAACGGTTTACTTGACTCTTACAGTATAAGGTAGGGTATGGCTGAGAGCAAAGGAGTGGAAGAGCTTTTAACAAGTGTTTACAGTGGGCTTTGCGAGAAGAGGTGTGTGGCTCTTAAGGAGATGATAGCCGCTAAGATCTCTTCTTTGAGGGAGCTCATAGAGAGTGAAGAGAAAAAGAGGGCGCTTCTATCGGATGAATCCCGCCTTAAAAAAGCTGTAGGCGGATTTGGGGAGGCATCTGTAAATATTTCTTCTATAAAGGATGTGCTTCATAAGGGAGAAGCTGGAAGAGTAATGCCTGAGGAGCGTTTTAATAGGATAAAATGTCTCTTGGCTTCGCTCTCTGACCATCTGGAGGGTCTTGACGCACTTTTTCCTCGTGGATTTAAGCGGTTTTCAGGGGATATGGATGGTGTGCTTAATGAGTCTGAAGGAGCAATGAATAGCTTTGCTCCACTCATTGGAGATCTGAGAAAGGCAGAACTTGAGCTTTCAGCAAAATATAATGAGAAGAAACATGACAGTTTTTTTGAAGGCTTTTCTTGGAGAGACTTTACTGATGAAGAATTTTCTCTTATCTGTCCTTATCTTTTGTTTGTTGACACAGAATCTATTGGTAAGGATGGGGCTTTTGGAAGCGCCCTTGTTAGAGATCTTATAGAGCTATTTTCTCTCGGACGCCCCATAAAGGTTTTGTTGCTTAGAAACGGTGTAGAGAACTTAAGTCAGAGCCAGCAACTTTCCGGCAGGGAGATTTCTCTTGCTGAGAGGTTTGAGATAGAGACTCTTCCCCTTTTCTTGAGGAAATTGTATACAGTGCAGCTTTCTGTCTCTGATAGAGATCTCTTTGAAAGGGAGGCTTTAAAGGCGTTGGAATCAGTAAGGTGCGCTTTAATAAGTGTAAGCACCGATGAAGAGCTTGTAAGGTGCAGGGCTGTGCCTCAGTTTTTATATGATCCTGATAAAGACGATACGTTTTCTGGGTGTTTTTCTTTACTGCCAAACGATGATTTGGAAAGAACGTGGCCTCTCGACGGTGATTTATCTCAAAATGGTTATACCTTTGGAGACTATGTGGCATCACTGGGTAAGTTTAGCGACTTGTTTCAAGAGATAGAAGAAAGCCCCTATACGGTGGAGGATCTAGAAAAAAGGGGATGTCATCTCTCTCTTTATTTAGAGTTGAGCCCTGATGAGAGGAAGCGGAGGATTCCCTTTGTTTTTAGGGGAAAGGGGAAGGACGCGCTAAAGGTTTTGCCTTCTCCTGAGATAATGGTTGAGGCGGCGGAAAAGGCATCGGTCTGGCAGATCCTAAGAGAGCTTTCTGGAGTATGCAATCCTTATGTTGAGAAGGTAAAGAGCGAGATTACAGAGAGATTAACCTCGGAGAAGGAAGCAGCTTTGAAGAGCTTAAGGGATGAGTTTGAGGGGAAGATTAAGGAGCGGGAGAGAGAAGCTGTAAGGGCTGCCATGGTAAATCTTGCAAAGCGGCTTAGTGGCATGGGCGATGCTTCAGATATAACGGCAAAGATAGGAGCCGGTGTGGCTTCCTCTGGAGATGGCGCCATGTCGCATCCGCATCCACCGACAGAGGAATTAAGAAAAGATGAGTCATCTGAAGGCAAAGCTGAAGGTTTAGATACGCCCACGGAGCTTCCGTGGGTTGAAACGGATGAGTGTACAAGTTGTGATGAGTGCATCACAATAAATAAGAATATCTTTGCCTACAATGAAGAGAAGAAGTGCTACATTAAAGATCCCAAGGGAGGCCCTTATAGGGATCTTGTAAAGGCTGCTGAGTCGTGTCCTGCCATGATTATCCATCCCGGCTTGCCGCTGGATCCGAACGAAAAGGGGCTTGACGCCCTTATAAAGCGCGCTGAGAAATTCAACTAAAAGAACATCCAAAGATTTATGTGTAAATTCGCGCGTTGTCAGCGTTTGGCTGAGATCTGTTTTTTATGGCTAAGGGGTGTTAAGCCAAGAAAGTCCTCTTAGCCTTTCATCG
>RFKT01000172.1 GCA_003694225.1 Candidatus Dadabacteria bacterium | reverse complement strand
GTCTTCTTAGAGAATGTGGAACGATTAGAAAGGTTTCCTTTTTAGGAAAGCGGGGGGAAAAGCTTAAATTTTCCCCTTTTAAGGTGGACGCCGTGCTTGAGTGCAGATGGCAGAGTGATGGATTGCATTTGGAAATGAAGTGGGTGCTTGGTGATGAAAGACCGATTGAATATCAAACTGGAATAGTTGGAACAAATCCTTATTGGTGTGAGATAGATAACACTATATACGAGCTTTCAAATTCTGCTGCTAAAATTGCGTCAATCTTCGTTCATACGTCTTCCATTACTGTTCCGCTTGAAAAGTGTGGCCCCATATTGGAGGTTTTGAGGCGCTCTGAGATAGAATCTAGCAGTGAAATAATAGTGTTAAATCCGGAACAGATGCCGAAGGCATTAGTGCAAGACCCTAAACCTGTTGTTGAATTTGTTGATATTTCAGCTATACAGGAAGGGAAAGGGGAGAGGATAGAGCTTTCTGCCACCCTTTCATTTCAATATACTCGTAAAGAAGGGGTTGTGTGCCTTCCTAATCGAGCTAAGGAGGAGGAATATGAACAACGGCTTAAGGACTTAGGGTTTTATTATGATCCATCAAAGAGGGTTTATGTAATATCTGGGGATGACGCCCTGGATCTTATTTGGGATCTGAGAAGTACCCTAGGACCCCAATGGAAAGTTCAGGGCCTTAATTTAGTGAGATCCACGATTCGATTTGCTCAACTCACATTAAGGCTTTCTATTTCAGACACTAATACTATAGAGGAGGATGGTTTTAACTGCTATGTAACCCTCCTTCAAAACGGAGCCATGGTGCCTATCGGATCCCTCTTTAAAAATGCAGCCCCTGGCGCAGAGAGATGGGTTAAGCTTGATAGCGGTGCATACGGAAGAGTTCCTGGAGGAAGTTTATCTGAACTGAGGGCTGTGCTTGGCTCTCTAAGTTCTACATTTTGGATGGCAAACGCTATACGGGTTAAGGTGTCTTCTTCTCAAGGCATCTCATTGAGATCTCTTAAGGGAAAGCCGGGAATAGAAGTTGTTGCTTCCGATGCGTTTGAGGAAGCATTAAATAAGATTCTTTCGTTCCGTAAGATCAAGCGCGTACCTATCAGCAAAAAGTTTAAAGGAAGGTTAAGGCAGTATCAGAAAGAGGGCTTTTATTGGATGCATTTTTTGGATGAGCTTGGCTTTGGGGGAATATTGGCTGATGAGATGGGGCTTGGCAAGACGGTGCAGGCGTTAGCCCATATTCAATCCCTTAAAGATAAGGGAGTTGGGTTACCAAGTTTAGTGGTCGTACCTACTTCTATAATCACTAATTGGTATTATGAGGCAAGACGCTTTACCCCAGATCTCTCTGTGCTTGTTCTCCACGGACCAGGAAGAAAGAAACTTTTCTCTAAAATTGACGATTACGATCTAGTTCTGACTACGTACGCTCTTGTTCGAGTTGATAGAAGTGTTTTTGAGAGGCATAGGTTTTATCTGTTGGTACTTGATGAGGCTCAGAATATCAAAAATGAACAGGCATCGGTTTCTCAGTCTGTAAAGATGATTCCATCTGAAAGACGGCTTGCTTTAACGGGAACTCCGGTTGAAAACAGACCGATGGATCTATGGTCTATCTTTGATTTTCTGATGCCGGATTATCTTGGCTCTAAGGAATATTTTCGTAAGAATGTTGAGAAGGTGCTGATAACTGGAGGAGAAGCTGGCAACCGTGTAGGTGAATATCTTAAGAGAAAGGTGAGACCGTTTATTCTAAAAAGAACTAAAAAAGAGGTTGAAAAAGATCTTCCACCTAAGGTTGAAAGCATCGTTAGGGTTGAGATGACCCCCTCGCAGAGAGTTCTCTACAATGAGATATTGGGTGAAACTCGGAGTAAGGTCTTTGGTGAGGTAAAAAAGCGGGGAATAGGAGGTGCCAGCATGTATATTCTTGCCGCTCTGTTGAGGTTAAGACAGATTTGCAACCATCCGAGATCGGTAAACGGACTCCAGGAACTTGGAGATTTAACTTCCGGGAAATTTGAGGCATTAAAGGAGCTTGTCACAGAGGCCTTAGAGTCCGGGAAGAAAATACTGCTTTATAGCCAATTTTTAAATATGCTTTCAATAATTAAAGATTGGCTTGAATCTCAAGGTGTAAAATATGTCTATTTAGACGGAAGCACAAAAAACAGGCAGGACATTGTTGATGCTTTTAACACAGATGACAGCATACGTGTATTTGTTATTAGTTTAAAGGCTGGAGGTTTTGGCCTTAACTTAACTGCTGCTGATACTGTTATGATTTATGACCCATGGTGGAATCCGGCAGTTGAACAACAAGCAAGCGATAGGGCTCATAGGATTGGACAGACAAAGATTGTCAATGTATACAGATTTGTTACAGAGAATTCTGTAGAAAGCCACATAATGGATCTTCAGGAGAGAAAAGAAAAGATAGTTGATGCCTTGATTGATCCCGCAGCATCTTCTCCATTGAAGCTTTCAAGGGAGGATCTCGAAGTTATATTTGAAGTAGGCTGATAGCAACGGGATTTTTTTATAATATAAAAAAACCGGGGAAATGGTTTAGCATTTCCCCGGGGGTGTGTTGGTGGTTAGGGGGTTGACACCGAAGGGACAATGTCCCAACGGAAACTATTTAAAAGTATCAGATAAAAACTTGATATAGCTCTTGCTATTAGAGGTAATTCTAGACACCCAATCCAGCATATTTTAGATACCACTAACTTTTAGCCCAAACAATTAGTATGTGTAGTAT
>RFKT01000171.1 GCA_003694225.1 Candidatus Dadabacteria bacterium | reverse complement strand
TTTTCTTCCATCATTTAAGACCAAAGAGGCAAACTGAGTTACCCGGGTGTGATAAGCCTTAACAACGGACTCCGGTTTGTTCCGTGGCTTTGCAGGCTTAAAGTCAGGAGAGCCGGGATCCGCATAGAGATAATCAATCTCTACATCATATGCATCGTGAATCTTTCTGCCCCATGCTTCTAAAACATCACAGTAGCCCAGATTATAATTCTCTACCAAGTTGCGATCATTCATCTGCAGGGTGCATAGATCATTAGCGCCATTGTGAGAGATTACCATATCAGGCTTAATCTGCTCGCAAAAAATTATATAGCTGATTATCTGATTTAACAGCATATTGCCCGGATGGGATAGATTTACGACCTTAAACTGCTTTCCAACCCTTTCGCAGAGCTTGTTGTCTTCGTTGAGCAACAGCTCAAGCTGATTGGAGAAGGTCTTATCGTCAGGAACTAAGATGCTAAAGCCCGTAGATCCTCCAAATACAGCTATTACATAGTGATCCGGATACTTCTCCCTTATTTCGTAGGTATTTTCTTCCATACGAAAGCCCATTTCATTGATCGTTCCCCACTTGGGATAGCGGAAGAGGTATCCATAGGGATAGTAATAGAAACCGTACTCTGAATTTTGGCTCAGCCTGTTAAATATATGTCGTTCTGCATAAGACTTAAAATCAAAATCAACCTTAATGCTTGACTGCATCACACGGTGAGCTTTCCCCAACAGGTCATCCTGTTTTTTAGCGCCACTTCTAAATTTAAATAGTCTGAACATGCTTAATCCCTTTATTTCTTAATAAGGTATCCCTCTAAGACAAGTGCGTCAATGTTAGTCTTTTGGAATGTCCTAACTGCCTCAAGCGGCGTTTCAACTATCGGCTGTCCCTTAATGTTAAATGAAGTGTTTAAAATCACTGGGATGCCGGTTTGCTTTTCAAACTCCTCTATCAAGGCGTAAAACTGAGGCAGCGAATCCCTAGAGACAGTCTGTACCCTGCATGTGCCATCGACATGCACAGTGGCGGCTATGCTATTCTTTACGGTCTCTTTAACGGGAAAGGCGTGCATCATATACGGCGATTTTATATCCATTTGGAAGTATTCCCCTGCCTTTTCCTCCAATACCACAGGGGCAAACGGCCTAAAGTATTCCCTGAATTTCACCTTAGCATTAAGGTAATCCTTCATCTCTGCAGGAAAGGGGCGTGTAAGAATGCTTCTTCTCCCTAATGCTCTAGGGCCAAACTCGCTTCTGCCTTGGTACCAACCGACTATCTTGCCATCCACTAAAAGGCTGGCAACTTGAGAGACGAGATCTTGAGGACGCTCAGCCTGAAGGCCTGCCGTCTCAATGGCGGACAATATCTCTTTATCACTGTAAACAGGCCCAAGCCCTATGACTTCACGCAAACTGCTAATCTGCGATCCCGGGTTGCGCTTTAAATAAGCCAGAATGGCTGCCCCTACGGCAACACCATTATCTCCGGGAGCTGAAGGAATATACACGTCTTTATAGGGTCCTGAAAGGAGAAGTTTCGTGTTTGCAACGCAGTTAAGGGCTACTCCCCCGCTAAGGCAGATGTTGCTGCACTGAACGCGATCGTATGCGGCTTTGGAAAGAGAAAGGACTGCCCGCTCCACCTGTCTCTGAAGGGCAGCTGCTATATTCATATGGTGCTGAGTTAATTCGCTGTCAGGTTTCCGTATAGATCCGAACGTCTCAACCATTTTTTCCGTAACCCATCTGCCTTTCATAAGCCCAAGGGTAAGCCATTCGTAATTAATCTGGAATCTGCCGCTTTCATCCACTTGGATAATCTCATCAAAGATAGATTCATAGCTTCTGCCTGTGCCCGGAGCTGTGGCCTTTGGATCCCCATAACTTGCCAGTCCCATGACAATACCTTCATCGCAGTGGTGCTTAAAGCCCAAGTAATGGGTAAGTGCGGCATAGGCCAGACCGAGAGAGTTGGGAAAATTATGCACATCAAAGATCTCTTTAGAACCCCTCTCAGCATGGCCAACTACCGTTGTTTCCTTTTCACCGTAGCCGTCAATACTTAAAAAATTAGCTTCGCTAAAACCGCTAGTATGAAATGCATAAGCTATGTGGCAATCATGGTGGTTGAAGTGCTCAATAACCCCTTGGTAGTTAAGACGTTCTCTAACATGGTCTTCAAAGTGAAGAAAGTCATCAAGCTTTCGGCTGTCCCGCCTAATATACTCAAAATGGCTTATATCCCGCAGGGCTGGCTTTAAATATAGCTCTTTTACAAACCTCTCAAAGTTCCATCCAAAGACAAAGGCATCTATATCGGAGGGTTTAAGCCCTCCAAAATCCAAACAGGCCTGTATACTAAGCCAAGGAAAGGCCTTTGAGTGCTTCACACGGTCAAGCCTCTCTTCAGTGATAGCAAAGGAGACCTCTCCATTTTCAACCAGTGCGGCGCTTGTATCGTGCCCTCCGGCGCAGATTCCAACAATTCTCATATCAACACAGCAAGATACCTTTAGAAAGGGGACAGACAGAGTCTTTCAACGTTAATACGGAAGAAAAACGCTATTTTAACCCTACCGTATGAGTTGAACTATACTATCATTTATAATATAGATGCAATAACCTATCAGATTTATTCACAATTACTTAATTTCCTCAGACCTCACTTTGTGCCGATTCTTCTTAAAGTCGAGATATACTCCACAATCTTATCTGAATCATCTTCAGACGGCGACCATGGGGCATAATGAGTGTCAGATCTGTCAAACGGCCCCAGAGTGGTTTCATGAAATACAGCCCACTCTGTATCAAAGATAACAGTATGAAATGTATTAGCCGGCACTCTGCAGTAAAAGGGAAGATCTCTCCTCCCTGCGTCAAGCTTGATGCTCCTTATAACCGCTCCATTACTATCAAAAAATACGATCGTCATAGCTCCTTCAACAATATGATACGACTCATCTTTTAAGGTATGAGCGTGAGGTCTTATGTAATTGCTACAATGCATAACTATTATCATCTCATGAAAAGGGGACTCTAAGTTAGGGTGGCAGCATATCCTAATCCTTTTCCTGCGATTTGCTTTCGCCATCTCAATCAGATGATTTATATCCTCTCTGCCAATGGCTGTAATATCCTCAGCGCTATACAGCACCTCTTCACTTTCAAGCCTTGTTTTCAACGTGTTTCCTCCACTTACTAAGAGCTACAGCAGACCATTCTCTTATTCCTTTTAGCCTAAATCCTGTTGCCTCCAAAGCGCGTGCAGGAGAAAGGGAGGTATTTAATGGCCTTTTTTCTTCGGTCTTAAAGGAGCTTAACGGCACCTTTGAGATCTTTCCAGTATATTTTGCAAACTTTGTATATTCTCTCAAAATATGCATAAGGACTTCATACCGAGATAGTGCCTCCGGTCCTGCCAGATGAAAGGTGCCCCTCTTCTCAGCTAAGCAAAGCGCCAATGTTATAGCTACGACTTCATCAATGTGAATCGGGGACATAATCTGATCTTCTGCACACTTTATATCCGCGTTTTGGGCGAGCAAATCTACCATCCCAGTTAAGAGAGTGCCATCATTTGGCTCTGTTCCAAAGACTCTTGCCAGTCTTAAAATAAGATAGGGAACTTCCTGCTCCCGCAGATACTGCTCAACTTCCACCTTGTGCCTTCCGTATATCAATATCGGAGTGGGAGGATCATCTTCCGTGTACATCCCCTTTGAACCATCAAAGACAGCTTCGCTTGATGCAAAAATAGGCATAACCCCGTGCTGAACCAGTGAATCAATGACCTTCTTTGAAGATATAACATTTAATTGATACGCCCTATCGGGGTTCCTTGCGCACTCGTCAGGGGTTGCTATCCCAAAGAGTATCAATGCGTGAGAAAACTCCGATAAGGAAGACAATACAGATGGAAGATCATCTGTCTGGGCATCAAAGTGAACGCCTCCTTCGAAAGGAGTTGAGTTAAATGTTCCTAGCACGGCTCTTTGTGAAAGATGCGATAAAAAGCCCCTTCCGATAAAGCTGGATGCGCCGATTATAAGAAGCCTGTAGCCGCTTTCCTCAAAATCCCCTAAAATTTCGTCAAGATCCCGGCCAGGCGTCATCTCTTCTTACCCACACCCAGCAAAAAGAGATAATTCGCCATAGGAAAGAAACCTGTATGGACAACCTCGTCATTCATGCAAAAAACAAAGGAGTTATAAAAATACCTCTCACCTAATTTCTTTAACTCCGCTCCGGTTTTACAATTAACATGCCCCGCAACACTTCCCGGAGAAGCATAGGCTTGAGATTCAAGTGAAGGTATGCCGAATATGACAACTCCCCTCTCAGTAACTGAATCGCAGATATTCGTCACAAATCTATCCTCATCCTCAGGATTTATATGCTCCAAAACATCAAGCGCATAAGCCCCGTCAAAATCACCGCTTACAGGCCCTTCGAGCATATCATGCACCCGCGCCTCAAATGACCACTTGGCGCTCATCCTGTTCTTTACATCCTCAATAAATAGCGGATCAAAATCAACCGCACAGAGGCTTTCCACCTCTTGAAGCACTATCCTAGTGCCAAATGCATCGGCGCATCCAACTTCCAATACCTTCTTTTTGCCTGAAAGCATCTTTGAAACGAATTTGTACCGAGACAGCACAAATACAAGGCGCTTTGGATCATCATACCAAGTTTGATTGCTCATATAGCCGAGCTGTGCCAGGCCTTCCTTCTGCTCAACCTCCAAGCATCGCTGGTATTGGGGTTCTTTAGTCTTAGACATCTCTTAAAATCCTACCTAATCCATAAAAGCAAATTGTACCTTATACCGAACATCTTTTCATTTAAAATATCACCTCAACACATCTAAAAGTCCTGCAATTGGCTCAATAGATTAGCTGCCTTAGAAAGTTGGGTTGACTTTCGTAAGGCTAAGTCACTGCCGCAAGCAAAGCTTCTTCGTTTGCTATCAACCGCCAAAAACTCATTTAAAATTATGCAACACCACTTGACACCATAAAGCCGCCTCAAAAGCTGTATCCTCTTGTTCAGGCCGTCATCTTCCTTGAATATATCCAAAACAGCAGCGGCAAAACGGCGGCACAGCGCTTCAGGGACAGGGACTGCAGGCTGAAAAAAGAAGTCACAAACAGCCTTTGCAGGATCATCCCATCCTGCATACTCAAAGTCAAAAAATCGGATGGACCCGTCTGATTGCAACAGGGCGTTGTGAAATCCGAAATCAGAGGGAGAGACGCATCTTAGCTGTTCCGGGAGGAGATAAGAAACATCCAGCCCAAAAGAGTCTGCATCTTCAATCACTCTTTCTTTTAATTCAAGCCAAAAAGGAATCAACCTGTTGGAGACAAAACTATGCGCTTCGTTGTCTATATCTGAGGCTATCTTTATCTGATTAAGCCGCGATACACGCTTATCTATACATGTGATATGTTGATCTATAGAAAAACACGCCTCTGAAGCGGGGGGCAAGGCTTTGGCAAGATCTGTGTCTCTGCAAGCATTAAGACTCAGGAAAAAGTCGACAGCCGCATCAACATGTCGTCTTTCAATAGAACCGGCTTTAAATGAACTGCCTTCAATGAATTCATAGACGCCCAAGTGATTTTTCGAATCAAATATATACGGCTCGGGAACAGATTTAATCCCATTTTTCCAGGCAAAATTACAAAAAGAAAACTCCGTACTTCCGCGATCCCTAAGATCCTTAGAGCTTGTAAAATAAAGTTTCAGCAAAAAGGCCTTTCCTCTGCCCTGTGCCTTAAAGACCCTATTATTCATACCGCCAGAAAGGTGTGTAATAGAAATCTCACCCTTAAGCCCGATATCCTTCAGAAGCGGCAAGGCAATGTTATATAGCTCAATGTCATTCATAAAGCCTCTATAGTCCAAGCAGCGGCGCGGCTTGATCCCACCGCAAAAAGCGATCCATACCACACTCAGGGCTTTTATCATAAGGATCAAATAAAACCCTTCTGGTCCCCTTAGGGAAATGCGGGTGTGACAGAAACTCTACAAGATCATCGATAAACACATCGCATCCAGCGCTCTTGATCCTGTACAACTTGTCTTCGAGGGTAAGCTCAAAAAAAACATCTTTCTCATCGAGCCCTGTGAGATCCCTTTCAAGAAATCCAGCGCTCTTAAGCCATGAAAATGCAGCGCTATGAAGATCATACTGCCGGCCTTTATAAGGGAATTTTGTCTTATGGCTTATTATATAAGTCTTAACATTGATCTCCTTGCATTTGCAGAAAAAATCAAGGGCTCCCGGAAAGGGAGGCGCTTCTTTAATTCTATCTCCATATATGTATCCTTGAAGTTCAGTCCAATCATCTTCACGCCCCTGCTTCCTAAGATAATCCCTTATAGAAGCCTTTGAAGCATCAAGCCCTGCTGGTATTAAGCCCCTTTCAAGGGCAACACAGTGGATAAGTCTATCATAGCAGACCAGAGTGTTATCAAAATCAATACCTACAATCATCTTATTCTTGAGTTTTCACCTTTGCTATTGCGAGGCCGCATTCACGCAGAAGCCTATGTTGCTGCCTTGATTATACTGCCTGCAATGTACTCTGGCGTAAGGCAAAACTGCTCCCTAGCAAACGCCTGATCGCCCGCTTTGTGCAAAAACCTGTCAGGGGTTCCAAATCTAAGAAACTGGGCACGGCCTTCCAGCTTTTGCTCAGAGAGCCACTCAGCTATGCTTCCGCCAAGACCGCCTAAAACTGAATGCTCTTCAACTGATGCCACTACTTTATAAGAGAAAAACACTTCCTTCAAAAGGGCTCTGTCAAGAGGCTTTACAGTGTGGAAACTTTCAACACGGGTTGATATGCCTTTGGAATCAAGAATCCCAGCCGCATCTACTGATATTGGAAGGGTATTGCCGGTGCTTATTATACAGATAGCATCCCCTTCCTTAACAGTGTAGGATTTTCCGATTGTGAGTTGAGGGACTTCACTGTGGCACGTTGGCTCATTCTTTTTTCCCAACCTGAGATAGACAGGCCCCTGCTCCTTTAAGGCTTCTCTTAGGAGCGATCTCACCTCAAGAGCATCCCCTGGACAGAGCACTGTCATATTGGGAAGAGCTCTAAGTATCGCTATATCTTCGCAAGAGTGATGGGTCGCACCAAGCGAGGCGTAAGAAAGCCCTCCTCCCACGCCTACAATAATTAAAGGAAGGTTGTGGTAACAGAGATCAATCTTTATCTGCTCATAGCAGCGAAAGGTGATAAACGAGGCGATAGTATAAGCAACAGGGCGCATCCCTGTCATAGCCATTCCGGCCCCAACACCGATCATATTTGCTTCAGCAACTCCGCAATTAAAGAACCGATCCGGAAAAGATCTCTTGTACGGATCAAAAAGGCGGTTTCCAATATCGCCCGAAAGCAACACTACTTTGGGATTTTCTGCGGCAATCTTTGTTAACTCGTCAGCAAATGCGTTTCTCATACCCCCAGCTCTTTCTTTGCAAGTTCAACCTCTTCCGCAGTTGGAATGCGGTAGTGCCAATTATTGTCATCTTCCATAAATGAGATGCCTCTTCCCTTTACTGTATCCGCCACTATAGCCACTGGTTTGCCGGATCCATCAGGACAGTTCGAGAAAATGTCAAGGAGCTGCTCAATGTCATGGCCATTAACCCGATAGCAGCTCCAGCCGAAGGCCCTCCACTTGTCAACAAGGGGAGATATCGCCATTACCTCTTCACTCCTAGCAGTTGCCTGCCAC
>RFKT01000022.1 GCA_003694225.1 Candidatus Dadabacteria bacterium | reverse complement strand
GATATATAACGGCGTAGATCACTCTCTCTTTTCAGATGGAGGAAGAGAAAATAGGGACTATAACAAAATAGTTTTTGTTGGCGCTCTTGTTATGGATAAGGGAGTGCATCTCCTACTCAATGCGTTTCATCAGATACGCGCCAATCATCCTAAACTCTCTCTTGATATTTATGGAAGCTCTTCCATGTGGGATAGGGAAGAGCTCTTTGACACGGAGCAGATTGAACGTGAGATGCCGGGTGTTAAGTTTCACGGTGCTGTTCCTCAGGAAGAGATAGCAGCAGCGTTTAAAGGTGCCGGGTTGTGCGTAATTCCTTCTATTTGGTTTGATTCATTTCCTTTGACAGCCGTTGAGGCACAGGCGTGCGGATGTCCGGTTGTGTGTTTTAGGGTAGGGGGAATACCAGAGGCTATTGATAACGGATCTACGGGCATAGTCATTGAAGAGATCTCGCCTGAAGCTTTGGCAGAAACCCTAAACAACCTGCTTAGTGATACAGATAGGCTCCGTAAGCTTTCAAAAAATGCGGCTGTGTGGGCAAAGGAAAGATTTAGTTGGATCAATGTTGCCAAATCTGTATCAAGGATATGCGAAGGGGAAAATACCAATGCCGGAGAAAAAACCCCCTATTTTCAGGGCACGATTGCTACCGGGAGATTTGGATTTCTTAGCACATGGAACCAAAATTGCGGGCTCGCTACCTATGGAAGGTACTTTTTAGAGAATTTTCCTAAGGGAAGCTATATCGTCTTTGGCGAAAAATCCAATAGAGATGCTCCAGACGAGGAGTTTGTTGTTAGATGCTGGAAGCGAAGAAGTAGAGACTTTTCAGAGTTAGACTCTGCCATTACGAAAAGCGGGATAAAGCTCTTATATCTAAACTGCCACTATAACTTCTTTCCCCAGCCGGAATTTTCACGTTTCTTACGCAAGATTAGGGATAGAGGGATAAAGGTTATAGCCCATATACATAATCCCTATACGGTTGATAGTGCACTCCAAGCCCTTATAACTTCAGTTGATCATGTTGTGGTTCATACCCCCGAAAACGCGCTCGAGATTGTGGCAAACGGAGGCGCTCCTGACCGTGTGACAGTAATCCCTCACGGAGTGAAGATTCACGATCGGCTAGATCCACAGCAGTGCAAAGAGGCGCTGGGGGTACCAGCCGATGAAAATCTTATTGTTTCTTTTGGCTTTATCCAACCTCACAAAGGAATAGAGGGACTTATAGAGGGAATAGCCCACCTTAATTCTAAAGGCATCTGCGCACATGGAATAGTTGTTGGCGGCATCCATAAGGAAGATCCCAATTCAGAGGCGTACTTTAATTCCTTGCTTAATCTGTGTGATTCGCTAGGTGTTAAAGATAGGGTGCGGTTTACCGGGGATTTTGTGCCTGATTCTGATGTACCTACATACCTCTACGGAGCAGATGTAGTGCTAATGAACTACGGCTCTCAACACTATGAAGCATCAGGCGCATGCTCGCTGGCAATAGGGGCAGGTTCAGTCGTGGCGGCATCAATAGCACCCCCATTTTTGCCGTTTCGAGACGCTGTTTGGCATATTACCTCCGGATACCCTCTCACTCTTTCTTTGGAACTTCTCCTTACGAACCGTACTCTTAGAGATAGGATCAAAAAAGCCGCACAAGCCTACAAGCAAAAAAACGCTTGGCCTGAAATTACGCGGAAGGTGAACAACCTCTTCAAGAAAGTAGGGTTTAAGGCAGAGGCGGCAAAGAGGGGGGGAACCGGAGAGATTAAGGTGCGTGTATTAAGGGAGGAGAGAAGAGTAATGAGAGTCTTAATGCAAAATAGGCCGACTGCCTATGAACAGCCGGGCGGAGATACCGTGGTGATGGATCGGCTTAAAGAGGGTCTGGAAAAGCGGGGAGTATACGTTGATATTGATCTTACCGGAGAGGCAGACATTTCTAAGTACAATCTGGTTCATCTTTTTAATTTCGCAACTCCCGACTACACTCGTATGCTTGCAAGACGCGCCTATGAGAAGGGAGTGCCTTATGTTGTTACTGCTCTCTGTGAAGATGTGGCTTCCTTTCACAACCAAAGCCACGTGTGCGCCGAGTTTATGAAGGAATATGTCCGTAGAGGGCAGGATAGAGAGTGGTATGTATCGTCTAAACCGGATTATAAAGCTATAGAGTCTAGCGGAAGCTTCGATGCAGGATGGATCGCTGAGAATGCATCTGCCGTGTTTGTGACAGGCGCTAAGGAAGGGCAGGTAATAAAGAGGCTTTATCCCAATACTGCCCCTATAAAGGTTGTAAAGCTTGGCTATGAGGTACGTATGGAAGGCGACCCAAATCTCTTTATCAACAGGTATGGAGTGCGCGATTTTGTGCTGTGTGTGGGAAGGCTTGAAAGCAGGAAGAATCAACTGATGCTTCTCAAGGCACTAGAAGATGTCTCTCTTCCTTTGGTGCTTATAGGGGGCGATTTTTCATACCAGCCTGATTATGCGCAGGCGGTTCGGTTGTTTAAGAGATCTGGCGAGACATTGGTTTTAGGGAGATTGCCAGAAGAGATGTTAGCAAGTGCATACGCAGCCGCGAAGGTGCACGCGCTACCAAGTTGGTATGAATTGCCAGGGCTTGTAAGCCTTGAAGCCGGGTTTTACGGATGCAATATAGTGGCATGCAACCGTGGCACAATTTATGACTACTTAGGGGACAGGGTGTTTTATTGCAATCCAGAGGATGAGGATTCTATAAGGCGGGCTGTCCTTATGGCTTTTCAACGTCCTAACCAATCGGGATTAAAGGAGGTTATTATGGAAAACACATGGGATAAAGCGGCAGAAAAGACGCTGGAGACTTATCAGCGAATTGCTGGGAAGCCGTTGGAAGATAGCTCTGACAGAAGCGAGACCATAATTGATCTCGGGCGGGGTGTGTACGATATGGAT
>RFKT01000170.1 GCA_003694225.1 Candidatus Dadabacteria bacterium | reverse complement strand
CCCATATCGCATCATCGCCTATAAAAAAGAGGCTTTCAAAACTTCTTTTCCTGATCCCATTTAAAGCTTCCCTGTAAGAAGACTTCACGTCTTCCTTAGCCACTCCCTCTATGACAGCCCCCTTCCAATTTGGATCGTAATCCGGAGAAATCAAGATCTTCTCAGTTTCTGTAAGATAGCGCTCCCTAAAGGAAACGGCAAAGGTTACACTGCCCCGCCAGAATCGGTTAAAAAACTCCTTAATGACTCGAAACTCTTCAAGGTAAAGGCGGGAAGAGATCACAACAACGGCGCTCCGATCTGAATTTTCCTTAAGTAGGCTTGAAATATTAGCGAGATCCGCGTTTTCTCCCGCATGAAAGACACCGCAAACCCTTTCTTCCGGCACCAACTCCTCAAGCCCGTATCTTCCTGCGTCGCATAGCCACTCTCTATTTACCTTTTCATTATATCTAGCCTTTACAAGAACGACCTTGTTGTCTCGCTCAAACACCTTGGTTGTACACCCCGTACTGCATCCGGGACATACGGCATCAGCCTCGCTTGTATACCAGATCCTGGAATTAAACCTCCACTTTTTATGAGTCAAAGCGCCTACAGGACAGAGATCCACAACGGTGCCTGAGAGAGGATTATCCAATCTCTTACCCTCAAATGTAGTTATAACCGTTTTATCACCCCTATTTACAGCGCCCAACTCAGATGTCTTGGTAATCTCATCGCAAAATCGGATACACCGCGTGCACAATATGCACCGCTCGCCGTCAAGCATAACATTCGGTCCAAGCTCAACCGCTTTTACCTTATGCTCTTTACGTTCAAAGAACCTGCTATGCCTTGCATTGTATGTATAGTGGTAGTCCTGAAGCTTACAGTGTCCTGACTGGTCGCAAACTGTGCAATCTAGAGGATGGTTAATAAGTATAAACTCCAAGACGGACGCTTGTGCCTTTCTAACCTTTTCGCTAGTTCTATGGGTTCGGATCGCCATCCCATCCTGAACTATAGTGTTGCATCCTATCTCAAGCCTGGGCCTTCCCTCTATCTCGATCTGGCACATCCTGCAGTTACCGGCCACGGAGAGATCCCTATGGTAGCAGTAATGCGGTATTTCAATTCCGGCGCTACAAGCCGCATCTATAACATTGGTGCCGGGCTTGACTAAAACCTTCTCTCCATCAATAGTAATCGCTATTAATCCATCCTCGCCGCTCATAACCTCAATCCTAAGCTAATTCACCACATTCAAATAGCGCTCTGACGCCTTTATCTTTCCGTAAAAATCATCCGGGAATTTCTCGATATAACTGAGCACCGGAGTTATCAGCGCATCCCCAAAGGGGCAGATAGTATGGCCTCCTATCTGGGAAGAGAGATCCTTAATCAGATCTATATCTTCTGTTCTGCCATTCCCCGAAGCTATCCTCTGAAGGATCTTTTCTATCCAATGCCCTCCCTCCCGGCACGGAGTACACTGCCCGCAGGACTCATGAGAATAGAAATGCGCAAAGTTAAGAGCGGCATCAAGCATATCTACAGTGTGATCCAACACCATAAAGCCTCCCGAACCAAGTAAAGTGCCGGCGGCCTGAAGACTTTCGTAATCAAGATTGACGCCATCTAGCTCATCCGCTCTAAGGGCAGGAACTGAAGATCCTCCGGGGATTATAGCCTTAAGCCTTGAGCCATCAAGCATACCGCCGCATTCGTCTTCCAAAAATTCCAGCAGCGGATATCCAAGTTCTATCTCATACACCCCGGGCTTTTTCACATGCCCTGAGACGCTAAAGAGTTTGGTGCCTGTTGATTTTTCCGTCCCTATCTCCGCATATGCTTCACCACCGTTATTTAGTATCCACGGAAGGGACGCCAGAGATTCAGTGTTGTTCACCACCGTAGGGCATCCGTAAAGTCCGACAACTGCAGGATAAGGAGGCTTTAGGCGAGGCTGTCCCTTATTGCCTGAGAGAGATTCGATAAGCCCCGTCTCCTCGCCGCAAATATAAGCCCCGGCTCCGCGGTGCGGAATGATATCAAGATCGAAACTGCTCCCGAAAATACCCTTGCCTAGATACCCCTTTTCATAGCACTCAGACACGGCTTTGTGAAATCTCTCAAAGGGAAAGGCGTACTCTCCCCTCACATAATTGAAGCACACATGGCTCTGAAGCGCCCACGCGGCAATCATAATGCCTTCTATACAAAGGTGCGGATCCCTTTCCAATAAAACCCTGTCCTTAAATGTCCCGGGTTCACTCTCATCGCTATTCATTATTATATAAACAGGCTTTCCTGTATCACGAGGAACAAAGCTCCACTTAAGCCCTGTTGGAAAACCTGCTCCTCCACGCCCTCTAAGTCCGGATTTTTTTACCTCCTCCACAACCTCTAGAGGGTCCATATCCAAAACCTTTCTTATGGCCTGATAGCCTCCCCTGCTCTCATACCCGCTTAAGGTGTGCTGCCCCTCTTCGTGTATGTTTTTAAGGAGAATTGTTCTGTGTTTAGCCACCTATTTCTTTAGCCTCCTATTAAACTACCTTGGATCTTCCAAGATCTTCCAGCCCCTTTCCAAGCTCATCCCTTATCGTAGAATATCTGAGATCGGGCTCCTCAGCCTCAATACGTTTAATAATCTCTTCTATCTTTTCTTCGGTAAGATTCTCAAAATAAACATCGTTAATCTCACACATAGGAGCCGTTCCGCACGAACCTAAACACTCAACCTCCTCATAACTCCACATCCCGTCCGGAGTTACCTCGTTTGGCTCAATTCCGAACCTCTTCTTTAGATAGGAAGTGATTTTTTTGCCGCCGCCCCTAATTGCGCAGGAAAGGGTGCGGCACACCTGAAAGTGATATTTTCCAACAGGTTTTTTGTAGTACATTGTGTAAAAGGTGGCGACCTCAAGCACATGGACGGGGGGAATTTCGAGCCTAGCTGAAACCCACAATATAGCCTTTCTGTTCAAGTATCCAAGCTCTTCCTGCGCTACATAGAGAGCAGGCATAACAGCGGACTTTTTGTCAGGGTACCGGCTTTTCAGCTCTGATACCTTCCTTTCAGCTTCATCTGAAAGGGTTATCTCCATGTCACTCTCTCTACCCATCTAACCTCCACCTAAATTGCCATATTCACCGTCAACCTTTTATTTATTAAATTTCTCCTCCAAAGTTCACTATCTGTCACACTCTCCTCCGATCATATTAATCATACCGAATGTTGGCACAACATCAGCAACTGAAGCTCCTATCAGCATCTCCCTCATCATGCCCATATGGATAAAACTAGGGGGGCGCACCCGCACCCTGTAAGGAGTGCCGCTTCCATCAGAGACAAGATAGAAACCAAGCTCTCCATTTGCTCCCTCAACAGACATATACACATCCCCAGCAGGAGGCTTTACCCCCTCCACGATAAACTTAAAGTGGTTGATCATGCCATCGATAGAACGGTAGACCTCCTCTTTTTCTTCCAAGAATATATGGGGATCTCGAACCGCAAAGTCCCCTTCTGGAATGGAGGCTATTGCCTGTTCGCAGATCCTCATCGACTGCTCCATCTCCTCCATCCTTACGCAGAACCGATCGTAGTT
>RFKT01000169.1 GCA_003694225.1 Candidatus Dadabacteria bacterium | reverse complement strand
GCTAGGGGAGCTTAAAGCGTATATGCGAGTTATAAATGAAGGGGAATACTTTTATAGGCTTTGCAATGCCCAAAGAAAAAATAAAGCGTACACAGAATTGCAGAGGGTTGCAGCAGATGTTAGAAGTGATTTGAGATCCAAGCCGGACGCCTTAGATTCAGATAAAAAAATAGGCGAAAAACTTGGGATCTCTCCTGTAACGGTATATAAATTTCTCCGTAATACCCTTTCAGAAGATGACTTTCAACTTAGGGCTTACACATTGACAATCAAAGGAAAAGGGATACCCCAAACATATACCCTTGAAGAGTTTGTAAGAGAAGAGACAGAGGCATATATGCGCGGAGAGATAAATTCCCTTGAAAGCCCCAGTGAATTGGCATCACTATTTGGCATATCGGAGGAAATGGCGCTAAAACTCCTCCTAAAGGCGAGAGGAAAGCTTACAGATCAGCAAAATGCTGCGAGAGACTTTTATTTTTCTAATCGTATCATGCCAAACCTTACACTAGAGGCAATGAGAGAGGTTGCCGTAATCATCATTAAGGAATCGCTTATTAAAACCAGTTCTATCCCTTCCAAATCCAAGAAAAATACCGACGGCTCACATTACTATAGGGTTTCATATAAGGGGCTTAACTTTGATTCTGCTGAAGAGGGGGCGTGTGCCCTCACTATGGAGGAGTTTATAGAAGGCTTTGAGCTAAAGGAGGGTGAAACCTTTCAAGTAAGAATAGGTTCAAAAAGGATCGATTTTCTTATTGGCGACACATTTGTCGAATACCATCCAATACAGGCGTTTTGGAGGAGAAACGGCGAAGGCGATTTTAAAAGCCTTAGGGAATACTTAAGATTTAAAGAAACAAAGGAAGGCTCAACTATCCCGAAAGACAAAATTAGGCTCTTTATAGAAGAGGTAAAATCAAGGCTTGAAAAGCAATATTTTGAAGAACGGAGAAGGGTTATCGATTCCGATCTGGCCCATAGGGATAAGGAATTAATAGTAGCCACCACTCCTGAGGAGCTATATTACCTTGTAATTAAGAGATTCTCTAAAGATCCCCCCTCAAAAAAGCTCTTTGAAGAGGTTTTTAACAGATACAAAGCAATGCTTCTAAATTAATCGCAAACAAGGCGCCATGGTGCCAGGCTCCCTAAAAAGGATGAAAAGTCACGGTATTATGATGAGCCCAAGGAGGGACACCCAAAAAATTTATCTGCAGAATATTACGGCACAATGGATTTGGGTGTCCTGTACCCTACTTTGCGAACTGGTCCTGCACATTTGCCGGGGAAACAAATAACCATTCTCCAAATCTCCTAGGCCCTTATGGAGTGCGGGCATTGTGGCTTCACGACGTTCTTTATGCAGGCAAGATGCTTGTGCTCCATATCTCGAGAAGGTGCGGGGCTACTTCTTCGGGGCTATTTTTTTGTCCGGTAACGCTCTACCTCCACACACACTTATATAGCACCTGAGGAGAGATTAACCTTTTTATAGGAACTGATGTGTGCCACCTCTTTATCTCTGTGCAGTTTTTAAGAAGCTTAAGCATATAAGGATAATAATTTGGATTTACAAGGAGATAATCAACTCTCATCTTTTTTAAAAATCCTTTGAGCTTACTCTCCATCCTGTGCCTTAAGGCCCTTTTTTTATAATCCCACACTTCAGGAGAGGCAAGCCCCATGATATCTATTACAGGCCTTCTAAGGTAATACGACACAGCTCCTATATCGTTTACAGCTAAGAGGCTTTCTTGAGGAAGGTTTTTAGATAGCCACTTTGCCATATCAACATATAGCTCCTTTGCAGTGAGGACATTGCGGGTAAGCTCATGAAGGCCTGCGTTAAACCTCCTTGGAGCGGAATAAAATACCAACAGAACCGCTAAAACAAAGACAAAGGCTTTTCGTCCAAAAAGCTCCACTGCGGCATAAATACCCAAAGAGCCCAATATGACTATAAAAGGTATATAAACAGCGTAATACCTGTGAACCGCATTAGAAAAAGCCGATGTGGGGCTTACAACCCCCACGACCAAGGGAAAAAGCAAAAACCCAAGAGATGGCATAAGGCCTCCTCCTGCATAAATATCCCGTCTTTTACTTAGAAAGAGCGCTCCAAGCGGGGAAAAGAAAACCATAGGGAGGTGGTAAAGTGTAATATACCTTATAACCCTAAAATATTCCTGTAACGGATGCAGAGCAAAAACCTTTACAAAGGAATCCCATGAAAGCTTTAAGAAAAGCCCTGAAAGGCCTATATGCCGGAGGGAGACCTTTGCATAAAAGGTGGTAGGGAAAGGCTTTCCTACCGTTTCAAAATTAAACCAGAAATATGGAAGAAGAGAGAGGGCAAATACACAAAGCTGAATAGATGCAACCTTGAGAGGGCTTTTTTTAGCCTTTACTGCCGCAAATGCAGTTGAAATAAGTGTCAGACCAAACAAAAAACCAGTCTCTGGCCGCGTCATAAAAACCGCACCGTGAAGAAGGGGCGCAAGAAAAAGCCTTGCCATTGAAAGGGGAGGATAAAAGCAATAAGTCCAAAAAAGGGAGAACATAAAAGCATATAAAAGCGGTATCTCCATCCCTGAAGGGAAACCCCAAACTGTTAAGGCATCGCTGAGTAAATAACAAATAGAAACAAATCCAAAAAGAAGAGGATAATTCAAGGGAGAAAAAAACCTCCAAAGAACAAGGCATCCAGCAAGGGAAGCCAAAAAGCCTGATACTACGCCGCACCAAACAGGATCTCTAACTATCAACATGACAATGGCCTCAAAGAGGGTCCATAGGGGAGCTGTTGAAGCGGCCAAATTTCGGCCGGGATTAATTCCAAAGCCGTCACCTGAGATGAAATTTCTAGCAATTGAAAGGTGAATCCACGAATCGTCAAGGGGAAGCCCTATAAATCCAAGTCGATTTCTCTGATGTATCAATATAACAGAAAAAAGGGCGCAAACCCCCGCAAGAGATAGAATCAAACCGTGTGCCTTTTTAGGTATTATAGCCTCAATATACCTCTCTACGGTAAAATCCAACGAAGATTCCGCCTTCTCCGAAGCCATTACACAGCACTCCTTATCTCATCTTGGCTCTCCTTTTCTATTGTGAGATCCTCCCCCACAAAAGCGCTGTGCAAGGTATGAACCGCTACTTCCCAATATTTTCGAGGAACAACTACAGAAACCTTAATCTCTGATGTAGAGATCATCTCTACGGCTATATCCTCCTTAGCCAGAGCTTCGAAGATCCTAGCGGCAACCCCTGTATGATACCGCATCCCTATCCCTATAACGGAAATCTTGGCGATATTCCTATCACAAAATGCCCCTTGGGCGCGGAGCTCAGGTACCAAGTTCTGGGTTATCTCCAACGCTAAGCTGCTCTGTTCATCAAGCACAGTGAAGCTTATGTCGGTAAGCTTTCCGTCAAATCCCGTCTGTGTAATCATATCAATAAATATGCCTTCGTTAGCAAGCCGCTTAAATAAAGCGCCGAAAGCAGATGAAGCTGCAGGAAGCTTGCTTACAGTTATTTTGGCTTCGTCTGTCCTATAGGTTATTCCGGTTACAATTGGTTTTTCCATAAGTTTTCCCTCTTTAACTATCCAAGTGCCGCTACCCTCCTGAAAAGTAGACTTAACGACAAGGGGTATGTTATACGCCATAGCAAAGTATACAGATCTCGGATGAAGCACCTTTGCCCCAAGGCTTGAAAATTCAAGCATCTCTTCGTGAGATATCTGCCGCAAAAGCTTTGCGGATGAGCATACAGACGGATCCGCCGTAAAAACTCCCGGAACATCTGTATATATATAACATCTGTCCGCCTTAAGCGCTGCGGCCAAGGCAACAGCAGTAATATCTGAGCCTCCCCTCCCCAATGTAGTAATATCCCCTTCATCATCAATGCCCTGAAATCCTGCAACAACCGGCACAAATCCCCCCTCCAAAGCTTGATTAAGAGCCTTTGTGTCAATAGCCTTTATATGAGCGCGGCTAAAGTTCCTATCAGTGGATATATTAGCCTGCCACCCTGAAAAGCTCTTTGCTTTAACCCCCCTTTCACAAAGCGCCATCGCTAAAAGCGCGGTGGTTACCTGCTCCCCAGTAGATAACAACACATCAAGCTCTCTTGGGACAGGCGAAGCTACACATGAACGTCCAAGGTGAAGCAGCCTGTTGGTCTCTCCAGCCATTGCAGAAACCACAGCAACAACTCTCCTATTTTTCTGGGAGATATACCGCACTATAAGATCTGCCACTCCCTGTATCTTGGAGATATCTCCTACGCTAGTGCCGCCAAATTTCTTTACAACTAAATCCATCTTGCCTTCCAACTAGCGGAAAAACTTCCTTATATCGCCGGCTTTCTCCCCCCAAATGGAAACTTCCCTTTCCGTAACATCTCCAATATTGTCATATTCCTTGGGAAATGCAAATTCAAGTCTAAGGCAGTAATCCACCCCCGGACACTTTGATGCCCATTCGACAAATCTAAAAGCACCTAACGGAGGGGGGCTTAACAAATCAAGAGGTGCTTCACTTACCCTATAAAGATC
>RFKT01000168.1 GCA_003694225.1 Candidatus Dadabacteria bacterium | reverse complement strand
CCAGAAGACAAGAGAACCCCTGTAAAAAACCATGCAGGGGGAGTGTGGAACCACACGTTCTTCTGGCACTGCATGAAACCACAAGGCGGCGGAGACCCGGTCGGAAAAGTAGCGGATGCTATTAAGGCAAAGTGGGATAGCGTTGAGAAGTTCCGCGAGGCTTTTAGTGCAAAAGCTGCTTCCCATTTCGGATCAGGCTGGGCATGGCTGGTGTTGAACAAGGAGGGAGAGCTTGAGATAACTGATTCGCATGACCAGGAGTCTCCAATCTCATATGGATTAAAGCCCCTTCTCACTATTGATGTGTGGGAACATGCTTATTACCTGAAATACCAGAACCTACGGCCTAAGTGGATCGAGGCATTTTGGAATATAGTAAACTGGGAACGTGTAAACGAGCTGTACGAAGCCGCTACACGGTAAACTACAGATCTGCATTCCACTGGCAATAACACAGGGTCGAGGTCTAACTCTGGTAGGGGGTAGCAGCTCTGGTACGGGGCTACTTTCTATTGGGAATTGTTAGTGAAATCAACGGGATCTTCAACTCCCAAATAAGGTACGGGGTAACTTCGGAGAACCGCAAAGAGACTGCCCTAACCTAAGGGCTACCCCAAGCTTTTTGGGTGTCCTGTTGCCCTTTGTGTCCCCCTTAATATGCGGGCAAGATGCCTGCGCTCCATAGGTCCAATGTGTGGAGCGACTTCTACAAGGGGTACGGGGTTACTTTTCGACCAACACTATCTGCATAATCAAGAGGTTAGCTTTTTATGGATTTGGGTGTCCCTTCGTGGTGGTGGGTGGTACAGGGTAACTTTCTCAGGAAGATAATCTATAAAATCAACAAGTTAATCTTTCTTGCAGGAAAGGTGCGGGGCTACTTTCTGTTGGGAATTGTTAGTTAAACCAAGTGGGGCTTCATCCCCTCCAAAAAGGTACGGGGTTACTTCAGAGAAGCTCAAAGAGTCCCTTACGCCTAGAATTACCGTCAACTTTTTGGCTCTCTCCTGTTGCACTTAATATCCAAACAAGATGCCTGAGCTCCATAGGCCGAAATACAGAGTTGCTTTTCTAAAGCAAATCAGATGAGTTAGCTTTCTCCGATCTGACTCACTCCATTACTTTCACTTCTTTACCCTCGTCTGTATGCTCAACTCTACATTCTCACATCCTAATACGGGGTTCCTTCTGTGACCAAAACTATCTGTGCAATTAGGTGGTTGCCTTTTTGTGGGTTTAAGTGTCCTTATTACGCCTTTAGATTTGATGTCTTCAACCATCTTCTCAGCGATCCTCGGTAATCTATGTATTTTTTATCTCCCTAAAAGGTACAGGCTTACTTTTAGTATAAGATCTCCCGCCAGATCTCCTATAAAATCAATAAGTTGATCCTGTTCTGGATTTGGGGGTTCCTACATAGGCAAAGCTAGCTGCCTCCCACCTGCTCAGAAGAATCAAAAAGCATAGGAGGAGCTTTTACATGAAAGCCACTCTGCTTTAGGCGAAGCCATATGTCCCTCGCAATCTCACGGTTATTTTCATCTAATATATCATAAATATTTGGTAGATTCAGCAGGTATCTCAAACTGCTAAGAGAGTAGATGGGAGCAGAAGTCCCATCAGACATCTTATCCCTTATCTCAGTGAGAAACTTCTCAAGATCAGAAGAGGTAGTAATCTCTGCTGGGAAGTCGCCACTGTCTTTTGCCTTAGCCCGTTTTGAGTTTGACGAGTTCCGCTTGGCTTTTCCGGTGTTATTTCCCATATCTCTTTACCTCCCTTAACAGTGCCACACTATAATATATATAAGATGTAAGATTAATAGCCACAGACTCACCTATCAACTGGAAGTATTTCAATAACTTGATTGTATCTGGTAGGATCATCGTTTGGGTCTATTAAAAGAGGAGCGTCTGTCACCACCCCGCGCGCCTCAATCCTCCTCGGTTCGATACCAGCCCGGATAAAGTAATTTGCAAGCTCACGCGCCCTTTCCATTACAAGATATTTTGCATACTCTGAATTGACATCATTTGCTTTTGCATAAGAAGTCAAAACAAGCCTTGACCAAGGAAGTCTGTTTTTATTCAATCTGGAGATCTCATACACCAAATACTTAGCCTGAGGCTTTAATTTAACGCTGTCTGCCTCAAAAAAGATGTCTGCAGGATATATATCCCTTGTAGGGTGAAGCTTGAGCATCTTTTGGTAGTGCTGCACTAAAATAGAGTGAGCCTTTGCCCTCTCCTCCTCATTACGAAGCTCAACCTCAGTTAAAAGCCTTTCATGTTCGAGTTCATCTCCTATAGCTCCCTTAACCGCACCTACACCTGCGCCTATGCCGGCTCCAACTAAAGCTCCCGGACCGGACCCTGCGCTAATCTGCACTCCGTATACAGCGCCAGTAATCGCTCCTGACGCCGCTCCAGACAGAATACCAGCTCCGCGCTTATCAGGACCTTTCATTGCCGGAGCGCATCCCTCATAGAGAAAAACAAACAGCAAAGTTATAATAGAAAAACATATTTTCATATACCCATCCAGCATAAAAGCTGAATTAAATAACTGAATAACCACCT
>RFKT01000167.1 GCA_003694225.1 Candidatus Dadabacteria bacterium | reverse complement strand
GTTTTGAGGTATGCGTGCAAAATGGCGCTGGGGCAGGGGCCTGCTATGAAGATGGTGAATATGAAAAGGCAGGGTGTAAGTTAATAGAAGGAGAGGATCTTAGCCGGTGCAGGGTGATAACAACCGTTAATCCGCCTTCAGACTCTATTTTGTCAACTCTTAAAGAAGGCACCCTTGTTGTGACTACAGCACCCGGTTTGGAGTGGGAAGAAAGGCAAGAGAAACTTCTTGAAAGAGGAGTGTCAGTTATCAATCTTGCAAAGATCCCCCGCATATCTAGGGCGCAGTCGATGGATGCGCTTTCATCTCAAGCAAACCTTGCTGGTTACAGAGCAGCATTGGAGGCGGCAGTTAATTATCGCCGGCTTTTTCCGCTTATGATGACCTCGGCAGGGTCAGCAAGACCGGCAAGAGTAGCTGTCTTAGGAGCTGGAGTAGCTGGATTGCAGGCCTTGGCGACCGCAAAAAGGCTAGGGGCTGATGTCTACGGCTACGATATAAGGCCTGAGGCTCTGGAGGATATTCGCTCTTTGGGAGCTAGAGTGATAGAGCTTGGAGAGGTTGAGGCGCAAAAGGGGGTATATGCCCGAGAGCTTAATAAGGAGGAAACGGCACAACAACATTCGGCGCTTGAGGAGACATTGAAGGATTTCGACGTCATTATTACTGCGGCTGGGCTTCCGGGGAAGAAACCGCCTCTGCTTGTGACAGAAAAACTTGTAAGATCCCTAAAGACAGGGTCTGTCATAGTGGATCTTTTGGCTGCTTCAGGGGGCAACTGTGAGCTTACGGAGAAAGGTAAGACTGTTATAAGGCATGGAGTTACAATAGTTGGTACGTCAAACTATGCTGCTATGGTTGCAGGAGATGCAAGCAGATTCTATTCTAAAAATGTATATAATGTTGTTTCTCTATTGTGTGTTAAGGAGGGGGACAGGATAATATCTTTGGATCTTGATAAGGAAGATGAGATAATAAAGGCGGTGCTTAGAAAGGGTAGGGAGCAGCATAAATTGGCTGTTTAATAGTGTAGTTTGGCATTGTAAGGCGTAGAGGGGCGATGTCTGATTTCATGATTGCAATATATATCTTAGTGTTGTCAAGCTTTGTTGGATACCATGTTATCTGGGGTGTTACACCGGCACTGCATACTCCTCTTATGGCTGTGACAAATGCTATTAGTGCCATAATAATTGTAGGGGCGCTCTTAGTCGCCGGATATGGTGGAATCGATTCTTTATTTCTGGAAATTATAGGTTTCTTTGCTGTGATGCTTGCTTCTATAAATATATTTGGCGGATTTATAGTAACTGAGAGGATGCTTTCTATGTTTAAGAATAGAAAGTGATGCAATAGAGGATTTAAGGGGATGGAACTTTCAAATGATACTGTCTCAATTTTGTACCTTATTGCAACAGTGCTTTTTATCTTTGGCCTTAAGGGCCTTTCCAGCAATAGAACAGCCCTTTTAGGAAATAAATGCGCTATGGCCGGGATGGCGATAGCTGTCATTACAACTCTCCTTCACCCTGAGATAAAGAACTATAAGTGGATATGGGCTGGAATGATTACAGGCGGCATAATAGGATCTGTTGTTGCGCTTAAGATAAATATGACAGCAATGCCGCAGTTAGTTGCGGCTTTCCACAGCTTTGTTGGGCTATCCGCCGTGTTAATAGCGTGGGGTATGGATATTATTCACGGCGGAGAGCTAAACAAGGCATTGGCTATCGAGGTTATAGCCGGGTGTTTTATAGGGGGAATCACATTCACTGGCTCAGTGATTGCATTTTGCAAACTTCAAGGGTTAATGGATTCCAGCCCTGTAAAATTCAAGGGGCAGCATTTCATGAATCTTCTTTTATTTCTGATTTCTGTTGCTTTCGGAGTCAAGTTTGTTTTTTCCGGAGCTATATACAGCCTTACGGCTGTGTCTCTTCTTTCCTTTCTATTGGGGGTTACCTTAATTATCCCCATTGGGGGAGGAGATATGCCAGTTGTTGTATCTATGCTTAACTCTTATTCAGGTTGGGCTGCCGCCGCGACAGGGTTTACACTTCAGAACAATCTCCTGATTACCACAGGGGCTTTGGTGGGAGCATCTGGAGCTATACTCTCATATATAATGTGCAAAGCTATGAACCGCTCGTTTATCCATGTGATATTGGGTGGGTATGGGATGGTCGAAGGCGGGGAGAACGCAAGGGCTATTGCTGCCAAGAAAGGGGCCAAAGTAGTTGATGTGGAGGATGCCGCTTTTATGTTGGAGAATGCAAAGAAGGTGTTAATTATCCCAGGCTATGGCATGGCTGTGGCTCAAGCTCAATATGCTATAAAGGAGCTTTATGATGTTTTGACTAGTCGGGGAACAGAGGTCAAGTTCGCTATCCATCCCGTCGCAGGCAGGATGCCTGGCCATATGAACGTCCTTCTTGCGGAAGCGGATATACCGTATGAGAGCGTTGTTGAACTGGACCAGATAAACTCTGAGTTTGCAAGCGCTGATGTTGCGTTTGTAATTGGAGCTAATGATGTAGTAAACCCATCAGCTAAGACTGACACATCTAGCCCTCTTTACGGAATGCCTATATTGGATGCGTACAGGGCACGGCAGGTATTTATCTGCAAACGGAGCTTAAATCCCGGCTATGCCGGTGTTGATAACCCCCTCTTTTATGCCCCAAACGCTTCTTTAGTGTTGGG
>RFKT01000166.1 GCA_003694225.1 Candidatus Dadabacteria bacterium | reverse complement strand
GTTCAATACTTTCTGCCAAAATGTAAGAGGTATCTTTTGGGGAGCAGAGAGATGGATAAGCAGATATCTCCAAAAACTCCCTTACCGTAAATAGCGGGGCGTGTGGAAGCCTTTGAGGAAGATAACCTACAATAGAAGCAAGCCTTCTCTTTGGATAATCTGCAACATTTATACCGAACACAGTTATAAAACCCTTAAAACCTTTCTCTATACCAGCTATGCACCTAAGGAGAGTTGTCTTGCCGCTTCCATTAGCTCCCACAAGGTAAAGGGTATCTCCCTGAGAGAGAGAAAAAGAGATATCCTTTAAAATATCTTTTCCCTTAAAGGAAATCGATAGCCCAGACACATAAAGTGCCTTATGAGAAAAAGGCTTCATCTGGTCTTCCTGTGAATTAATCTTCCAATCTTTTTTGCTAAAAAAACAAAATCCAAGCTGGGGATATAAGCCTCTTTGCCTGTTAAGAGGTAAATCCTCGCATCCCTTAAAGGGCTGGCGGTTTTTATGGCAGTCCACTCGGTTAAAAGATTGCTCTTGTACCGCGCCAAAGCCCTGTACCCCATATCTTCGGGCGCTATAAATAACACAACGTCAGGCTTAAGGGAGATTAGGGTTTCTAAAGAGACGCCGCTTAGGGGAATGGTTTTAGTTGAGACAACATTTTCTCCGTTTACCGCCTTTAGTAGCGAAGTATAGTAAGTATCCACTCCTGCAAGGTATGCCCCTGAAAAGTTAGGAGTCTTTCCCCCTATAACGACCAAAACCCTTTTCGTACCAAAGCGGGTGTATCGGGCTCTAAGCCGCTTTAGCTCGGTAGAAAGCCTCTTAGCTATCCTCTCTGCCCTCTGATGCATGCCGCATATCTCTCCTATCTTTTTTACAGATATGAGTATTCCTTTTATCTCTCTATGCTCGACTAAGGCTGTTTTCAATCCTAAAGACCGGAGCTTTTGAGCAGTGTTTCTTTGTTCCTTCACTAAAAGCACGACAGAGGGATTGAGGCTAAGGATTGCCTCATAGTTCGGATCTAGATAGCCTCCAATGTCTTTTGCGCCCCTTTTGGAGAGCTCTTCCCTGTCATATCTGCTCACGCCGACTATATTATCCACAAGGTGGAAAGCCTTGAGTATGCCGGTTATGCTTGGCGCCATGGAGACTATCCTACGGCATGGGTTAAATTGCCCTTCCTTTCTGTGTTCACCTATAGCCGCTTGAAGTGGCGCTACAAAGAGAGAAAATAATAAGAGGATCTGATAGGTTTTTCGCACTGTGTCTACCTAAGCTTAAAGATAACCCTTATCTCTCTGCTATAGCCTCCGGCTGAGGGATGCGGAGCAAAATGCGCTTTCCTAATGGAAGCCATAGCGGCTCCGTCAAGCCTTCGATATCCGCTGGAGGAGATTAAGGCCACATCCTTTACGGCTCCTGTCCGATCTATCCAAACTCTGCATAGAACTTCTCCTTCCTCTCCCAACCGCCGAGACAAAAAGGGGTATCTTACTATCAGCTCTGACTGCATAGAAAATGGAGATTGGAATTTGGCGGGAGAAGGGAAGAAGTGTTTTCTTGAAGCAGCAGTCTTCAGCTTTAGATGAGGATTACGCTTTTGGCTCTTTCTATTAGTTATATTTGTATTTGTTCTTTTTGAAAAATATTTACTCTCTTCTCTTCTCCTCTTCGAAGATAAGGGTTTCGGATACTCTTCGATATAGACCAGCGCATTTCCGAAGGGGGCTCCCAGAGAAGGGAGGGGATGAAAGGTAAGGGAGGCTTTAATAAGGGCATAGTGAAACCCCCCGGAGAGCAGCAAAGCGAGAGCAAATCTCAAATCTATACCAAGCCTATACACCTTCAATCCTACATAGAGAGATTCATCCCAAAGAAAAACGCCCTTCCTTCCACTCCAAATCCGGAGATATCTTCATAATCCCTGTCAAATATATTCCTTAAAGAAAGCGAAAGCTCCAAAGACTTTGCGGCTAGATAGGAAAATCTTAAATTTGTAACGGCATATGCAGGAAGCTTAACCCTTTTAGGCGTAGATGAAGAAAAGTCTGTGTCATATCTTCCGGCTACAAAGCGCATAGATACTCCAATGGTTCCTTTCTCGAGTAAATTATATGTAAGCCCAAGAGAGCCTCTATGCCTTGCTCGCCTGAGAAGGCTTTTCCCCGTATCTTCATCCTCTGTGTCGGTGTAGCTATAAAAGGCTCTTGCCGATAGGTTGGGAGCAGGATTTATTTTCCCCTCAAACTCAACTCCGGAGGATGTAGCTTTTGAGATATTGCCGAATATAAAGGTTTGCGGATCAAATGAGATAAGATCCTTAAAGCGGTTCTTAAAATATACGGCCTCTATCTTTCCTCTGCCGTTTAGGAGCCTCTTTTCAATTCCAATGTCAAATGAGAGGCTCCTTTCTGAGTGAAGGCTTTGGCTTCCATATTCAGAATAAAGCTGAAATAGGGTAGGCGCCTTAAAGCCGGTGCCTAGAGAGGCCTTAAGGGACATCTTTGCCCCATCAAGATATATAAGCGGGGCTACCTTCCATGTAACCTCCTTTCCGGCTTTGCTGTGGTTGTCAATCCTTACTCCTGAAGTGAAATGAAAGGGCAAATTCGAATCAAACTTTGCTTGAAGGTACCCGCCGGTAGTCGTACCGGATCTATCAGAAAGGATTGAATCAAATGCGCCAAATTGGCTCTCGGAGTGAAAGGCTGAAGATCCGCTTTCTCGCTCTCTTTCTAACCCAAAGACTAAAGAAACCTCATCTGAGGGGTAGTATGTATTTTCAAGGTAGAATTTTAACAATCTCCCTTTGAATTTGCTTCTTAGCAGATCTTGGGAGTGATCCTCATCTGGATCGTTTCTATCTTTAAGGGTATGCCTTGAATAAGAGGTTCCCCACTTCTGTTGAAGCCTTCCTTTAGCATAGTTGAGCACCAACTCTCCCTTTCCAAAGTACTCTCTGTTCCTTAAAAATCGGTTGGGGTCGTCTCCTCCGGCACCTCCGCCGTTATCTATCCCCGCCTTAGAGGTGTTATATTTGCTAAAAATAGTAAGATAGGTAAAAGAGGAGAGATCACGCCGAACTTTTAATGAAAGATCTGTATCTCTATACGGATCATTCTCCAAGTTTCCGTCGCTTTTATCTGCCGCGGAAAAGCCTCTGGTTACTTCTCTTCTTGCTCCGATAAAATAGCGCGTCTCTCCTACCATCCCTCCCAATGACCCTTGAGCTACAGTTGTTCCAAAGGAGCCTCGCTTAAAGGCAACCTTTCTGTGGCGCTTCCCGGAGCCGGATTTTGTATGTATGTATATTATTCCACCTATGGGATCGGAGCCGTAAAGCACGCTTTGAGCCCCTCTAATTATCTCTATCCGCTCAATATCTTCCAATGGGAGATTTGCCAGATTGTATGATCGGGAAGGGGTGATGGGGTTGTTAAGCTCAATGCCGTCGATTATCACAAGTGTATGGCCGGAAGAAGCCCCTCGAATAAAAAGAGACGCATTTCCTCCCTCTCCTCCGCTTTGCACCAGATCAACTCCCGGAGCGTCTTTTAAAAGCTCAGTCAACGATCTATAGCCTTTCTCCTCTATCTCCCTCTCTGTAATTACAGAAACAGATACGGGGGAATAGATTGAAGGTGAGGGTACCCTCTCTGCCGTTACTACCACAGAGGAGCAATACGAGCACGGCTGTTTGGGCTGTGAGTATCCACCCAAAGGCAGAATCGCGGAGGAAACAACAGCTATAAAGGTGTATTTTTGGATAGGCATAGCTTTCTCCTATCTAAGAGGTTACGGTTGCTTGCAACTACAGCTCCGGCTTTAAACATTAAGACTTAAAGCCAAAGCGAATCGCGATTGTATATTGGATATCCCGCTTTTCTCCTCCCTTCTATCCACGAAAGGGCTGGAGCAGATTACACCATGCAGGTAGGTCTTCTGGCTTACAGATCATCCGGCTCGGGCTAGCCTTCCCATCCGCACCGCAGGGTTATCTCCCCAGGCGGTTTGGACAGTGGCTGTGAAATAGCCCTTACCGTCCCTGAATACAGCGGCGGGTCCGCGACGGAATCTCACCGTACTTCCCCTGAACCTGCATGGTTTACATTTAGCACCTTTGAAGTGGGATAGCAACTGTTTTGTTGGTTCAGATCTATATGGTATTCTTATGGATCTACTATGAAAAGGAGAGAGCTTAAAAACTTGGGATTTGACTCTAAAGGCGCCCTCGAAATTGCCATAGAAACATCTAAAAGAGCCAAAGAGATGGGCATAACCAAGGGACAGCTTCGGAAAGACTTAATTAGTCTTATTAACGCTCCTGAAAAATTCCTAAACGTGGAGCCCTACAAAGAACTGGCGCAAAGGGTATGCGGACAACAACATCCTGCGGCTTATGCGGGCGATTACGAAATAAAATCAGAACCGGAATACAAATATTGGGGGAGTGATATTGACACAGAAGCACATAAGCAGATGCAAAATGCCTGCTCTCTTCCTGTGTCAAATAAAGGAGCCCTTATGCCGGATGCCCATGTAGGCTACGGGCTTCCTATAGGAGGGGTGTTGGCTGTTCAAGATGCAGTAATTCCCTATGCTGTGGGTGTGGATATTGCGTGCAGGGTTATGATAACCATCTACGATATCCCTTCTGAACATTTAGCCCAAAAAGATGAAAAGTATAGAAAGATACTTCAAAACAACACCCGCTTCGGGGTGGGCGCTCAGTGGGAAAGAAGGAAAGATCACCCTGTTATGGGTGATAAATGGGGTGTTTCAAAGGTAACAAAGGAGCTGAAAGACAAGGCATGGGCGCAGCTTGGAACCAGCGGGGCTGGAAACCACTTTGTGGAATTTGGAGAGTTTGAACCATATCCTGAACTGGAAAGGATAAAGCCGGGGAGATATCTAGCATTAGTTTCACACAGCGGGTCAAGGGGTCCCGGAGCTTCAGTGGCTCACCACTTTAGCAAAGTGGCAAGGATGCTACATCCAAAGTTGCCCAAACACCTCAAGCATTTGGCTTGGCTCTCTTTGGATTCTCCTGAAGGGCTCGAATACTGGGAGTGTATGGAGCTTATGGGAAGATATGCCTCAGCGAATCACCACATCATTCACGAAGAAATATCAAGATATGTCGGAGGGGAGATCCTTTATCAGGTTGAAAACCACCACAACTATGCCTGGAAAGAGATAGTGGATGGGAAAGAGATGGTTGTACACAGAAAGGGGGCAACTCCTGCAAAGAGAGGAGAGGTGGGATATATTCCGGGCACAATGATTCATCCCGGCTATCTGGTAGAGGGGCTTGGAAACCCCGACTCTATCAACTCCTGCTCCCACGGAGCTGGAAGAGCGCTTTCAAGAAAAGCCGCCAAAAATTCTGTGACAAGATACGAGTTAAAGAAAATTTTAAAAGAGCACGGCGTAGAGCTTATCTCCGCCGGACTGGATGAAGCGCCGCAGGCATACAAAGACATAGAAGCGGTTATGAATGAGCAGAGGGATCTAGTGAAAATATTGGGTAAATTTACCCCAAGGATTGTTAAGATGGCTCCACCTAAGGAAAGGTAGCTATTAGGGTACAGGCGTACAAGGAAGTATTCAACAATAATTATACTATGCATACCAGCTATCCAAATAGGATAGTTGCCGAAAAGGGGGCAAAAGGCTAGACTGAAGTTGTGGGTTAACTTTATGAAGCTTCTTTGAGGAGAGATTCTATGGTTATGAAAATTTCTGAAGCGATGAAGCCTTGCCCTTACACTATTTCTGCGGATACATCTATCGAAGAAGCAATAGATACAATGGAGCTAAGGCAGATCCGAAGGGTCCCTGTAGTGGAAAACGGCGAGCTTATAGGCATACTTCACTTAAAGGACGCACAGTTATGCAAGATGGCGTTTGGGCATGTAGAGGAAAGCCCCTCAGTTGGAGATATCTGCGTTAAGGATCCCGTTCTTGTTATGGAAGATACACCTGTGGCAAAGGTTGCAAAGATCATGTCTGATGAAAAAGTCGAGGAAGTCCTTGTTGCCAATGAGCAGGGCGATCTTAGCGGGATCTTTACTGTAACAGACGCATGCAAGTTGATACAGCTTATATTAAATGACCTTGAGCAAGACAGCGCCTCATAGGATTATGTAGGCTTATATACTAAGCTTACTTTGCAAAGATATCCCGTAGCTTTGTGCTTAAAAGATTTGCTATCGTTTCTGCTTGCATTGGAGTCCTACGTAGGAAAAAGACCTTCTGAGTTGGCCTTAATTTTTGATACCTCTTATGTTGCTTTAAAATCTACATAAGGGAAATATTACGCTACTTTTTAAGCGAGCTTCTTATGGCCTGCTTGAGGATAAAGCTTCTCTTTGCGCCGTCAGTAACCTCTACCAAGTTGTCATAGAGCTTTGAATCCACCAAGAGAGCTCCAAGTGTTCCCTCCCCGTTTTTAAGAGATCTTGAGACCGATTTAATGGCGTCAGAAGCCTCTCTAAGGTTCGATGCAGTCTTTGAGAGGTCCTTTATTATCTTGCCTGAGTCTCCGTATACAAGTTCGTGGAGCATGCCATTGCCGGACTTTATCTCTTCAGAAAGGCTGGATATAAATTTAGCGGCGTGGCTAAGGGAATTAGCAGCTTCTGTAAGGTTTGAAAAGAGGTTTTTATCTGTCTTTTCAAAGATGATTGAGTGAAGGAAGCCGTCACCGTTTTTTATCTCATCAGAAAGCTCTGCAAGCGACTCCGATGCTTTGACAAGATTTCCTACAATTTTATCTGCGTCTTTCTTTGAGTAAAACAGGCGGTGTATAAGCCCTTTTCCTTCCTTAAGGCCTTTGGATATCTCTGCAAATCCCTTAGCACCCTCAGAAAAGTTCTTTAACGCATCCTTATCGAGCCCTTTAAAAGACGCTAGAAGCGACTCTGATATTTCAGACACGTTCGCTATGATTACTTGAGCCTTGCCTAGCACCTCTCCTATGTCTGCAGGTTCCTTACTTCTCAATAAGCTTCCCTCCGGAGCAGGAGGGATAGCAAGGGTTCCCGGGGAGATGGAGAGATACTTATCTCCCAAAAGCCCTTGGGTTTCGATCGTTGCAATGGAATCTTCTCTGATCCTTCGAGCAAATTCAGACCGGACTGCAAAGGTTACCTGAACC
>RFKT01000165.1 GCA_003694225.1 Candidatus Dadabacteria bacterium | reverse complement strand
TATTAAACCCGATACATTCGTCTTTGATGATATTGGGGTTTCAGTTCGCTGCCTTCCTCACTTAGCTCTAGGAGACCTTGATCCTTCACTGTTGAGGGCAGATGATAAAATCCCTTACAACATCTTGTGCGTGCACGCTCAGGTAGGTGAAAGGTGGAGGACCGACTATGGGGGTGTGGAGCTTCCGCTGAAGTCGCTCTCTCCACATGAGTGGGATTATATAGCACTTGGACATGTGCATATGAAACGAGAGTTGTCACTAAATGCTGCATACTCTGGGTCGCTTGAGTATACTTCAACTAATATTTGGGCTGAAGCAAGCGAATGTAAAGGTTTTTTAGAGATTAGATTTCCAGAAGGAAAAAGAAAGTTTCATCAACTCACATCTCCGAGAGAGGTTCTAAATCTTGAAAAAATCGATGCATCTGGACTTTCTCCGGAAGAGGTTATCAATGCCATGGCGGAGCGGCTGGAGGCTGTTCCAGGGGGAATAGAGGGAAAGATAATTAGACTCTTAGTTGAAAATATCACAAGAGAAACATCAAGAAGCCTCAATTATGCCCAGATTAAAAGATGGCGCAAGGCAGCCCTTAATTTGACAGTGGAATTTAGAGCGCCTCAAGATGAATTGCAACTTTCTGTTAATCTCTCAAGACAGAGAAAATCAATTAGAGAGGAGATAGTTGAGTTTTGTAAGGCGAAACAGTTGCCAGATAATGAAGCTGTAGTTGGTATTATCAATTCCTATTGGGAAAATATGGAGCGGCAGGAGGAGCAGTGAAGATAAAGTCATTGTCGCTTCGAAATTTCAGGCAACATAGAAGCACTAATCTAGCCTTTTCAGACGGGATTACATGCATAGTTGGGCCAAACGGGTCCGGAAAGACAACCTTGGTTGAAGCTATAGCGTTTGCTCTTTATGGCTCGCAGGCGCTTAGGGGCAGAGTAGATGATGTATTGACGATAGGGGCGGCAAAATCAGACAAGTTCTCTGTGACAGTGGCTTTTGAGCATGACGGCGTGCCCTACAGGATTGAGAGATCTAAAAGTGGAGCTTCACTTTATTTTGGGGGCAGATCCCAAAGGCTTGCAACTGGCGCAACAGAAGTTACGAGGAAAATAACAGATCTCTTTGGCATGAGTTATAGAGAGTTTCAAACAACCTATTTTACCACGCAGAAAGGCCTTAAATTTCTAGGCTCTGAAAAAGGTGTGGCGGATAGGGAGCGTTTTGTAATGAAAATGCTCGGAATGGATAAGGTTGAACGTATTCAAAAAAAGATACGAGAAGATAGAAATATTGCACAGGCTCACCTTGCAGGTATTAAATCTGCCTTGGGCAGTAGAACTACGCTTGAGCAAAAACTTATTGAAGAGAAAAAAGAGCTTGAGCGTTGTAAGAGTGAGCTGAAGGATATCAACTCTCAGTATGAAACGGCAGCTAAAGAGACAGCTCGTTACAGAGAAGCTCTTTCAGCTTTAGAGAAGAAAAGAGATGTGCATCAGGAACTAGAGAGGCAGAAGATAGAGCTGTCTGTTAGAAAAGAAGAGATAACAAAGAGGATAGCAGAGTTAAAGGAGAGGAAAGTTCAATTAAGCGAAAAACTAAACCGAAAGGATCTTCCGACTGCATTGGAAAAACTAGATCAATATCTCCTGAAGCTCAGAGATGAGGTTAAGGAAAAGAAGGGCGAACTCTCAAAGATTGCAGAGGAAAGAAATCGAGCAGAAAGGAATTATTTATCAGAATGTTCGAGGCTCAAAGAGAGGGCTGCCGCAGAAAGGAGAAGATATGAGGCACTGAAGGATAAGCTTGACAGGTACAGTTCTTTAGGTAAAGAAAGCAGTTGTCCCACATGCGGTCAGCAGCTGGGCAGCGCCTTTGTTGATGTATGCAGGGGTGTGGAAAAGGAATTAGCGGAGGCAAAAGAGTCGCTTAAGAAAGCGGAGATGGATTACAAGAAGGCAAGAGAAACTGAACCGGCTCTGTTGCGTGGATTAAGAGAGAGAGAAGTTTCTCTTGGCGAGATTATATGCGGTGTGGAGGTTGAATTGAAGAAACTGGAAGATCTCTCTGCTATTGAAAGGGAGTTTAAAGATATCGATACCACTGTTTCTGATCTTTTAACTGAGGAAGAAGAGTTATCTAAAAAACTACAAACACTAGGTTTTGAAATTGACGCCAATGGATATGACGAACAAGAGTACAGAGCATGCAAAACGGCTTATGAAACTGCTGAGGTCCTTTTGCACGGCATTAAGGCAAAGAGGATAAAGATAGAAGGAAGGGTGGAAAATGCAAGGAGAATGATTGAAAGGACTAAATCTGAGATTGCCTCGTTTGATGAGATGGAGAGAAGAGCAGCTGAAATGGAATCGAAGGTGCTACATTTAGAGCACGCCGACTCCGTATTGACTGATTACAGGAAACATTTTGCCGGTTCCATTCGCCCGGCATTAGGGGAATTGGCGAGCAGGTTTATAGCCAGATTGACTGATGGTAGGTATGCCACCGTTGAGCTTAAAGAAGATTTTACTCCGACCGTAGTCGAAGATGGCATTCGAAAGGCTGTGATTAGCGGTGGAGAGGAGGATCTCTTAAATATATGCGTTAGGCTTGCTCTCTCACAGATAATAGCTGAACGTTCTGGGCACTCTTTCTCTATGCTTATAATGGACGAGATATTAGGGTCACTAGATGAGGAGCGGCGCAAGAACACCCTCACCTTGCTTGATGGTTTGAGGAATATCTTTGATCAGGTCATACTCATTACCCAT
>RFKT01000164.1 GCA_003694225.1 Candidatus Dadabacteria bacterium | reverse complement strand
GATAGGGGGGAGCTTTTTAGAAAAGCCCTTACTGCCATTCGGCTCGCCAAATTTGGGGAGGCAAAATATCTTCTGGAGAAAAGCTTGGAAGAAGAAGCGGGCTCTGATTGGTCTCCCAATGTGCTTTTTTGGCTGGGGCTTATGAATGAAAGGCTTGCTAGATATGAAACAGCCCTTGGCATATTCCATGAGTGCGCTTCTCTTTATCCTAAGCACCGCTATGCCCCGTTGGCTCTTATGCATCAGGTTGAAAACTTCTTAAAGCTTAGAGACAAGCCGTCTGCAAAGCTTGCACTGAAAAAGATCATCAAGGAATACCCTGGATCAGTGTATGCCAAAAGGGCAAAAAAAAGGCTTGCCGAATTGGGGAAGTAAAGTTGGCATTGAGGTTAATTAGAGGAAAGTCGCGCTTGTCCGGCTCGCCACTTGTTGCAACAGTTGGAAATTTCGACGGCCTTCATATTGGACATCGGGCTTTGCTTGAGCGGGTGCTCGAGGCAAGAGATAGCGAACTGCCGGAGGCGGCCTGTGCTGTTATCTCTTTTTATCCACATCCTGCTCAGGTTTTAAGGGAAGAAAAGCCACGCCTTTATCTTACATCCTTGCGGAAGAAATTTCAGCTCTTAGATAAGATAGGCGTAGATGCATTAATCCTGCTCCGTTTTGACCACGCTCTTAGCTCTATGGATGCTAAAACCTTTATGGAGAAGTATTTAATAGGGCAGTTTAATGTGGAATATCTCATTTTGGGCAGCGATACCTCCTTTGGGAAGGGAAGAAAAAAATCCCCAGATGAGCTAGCGGCTGCCTTTAAGGCTTTTGGGAGAAAAGCGGAGGTAGTGCCCGTAGTCCGCTATGGATCTCGGAAGGTTGGCTCCGGCTGGATCAGGGATTGCATTTTGGAGGGAGATCTAGATGCGGCTTCAAGGATGCTTGGAAGGCCATATTCTGTTGTGGGGCGTGTAGTAAGGGGTGCTGGAGTTGGGAGGAGATCGCTGGTACCCACAGCCAATATTGCCTTTGGAAGGCATCTCATGCCCCCAAAGGGGGTATATGCAGGATTTGTAAAGAGAAACGACAACCTACACAATGCCGTGATAAACCTCGGGTTAAGGCCTACGCTTGGAGGGGGGGATACTGTTTTGGAAGCTCATGTTACTGATTGCAAGGACTTTGAATGCAGGGGAGAGATAGTTGAAGCGTATTTTCTGAAGTGGCTAAGAGAAGAGATAAAGTTTGATAGCTTGGATGCCCTTCGGGCTCAGATAGCTAAAGACATCGAGTTGGCAGATGGAGTGTGCGCAAGGTACAGAAGAGATCTTGATATTTAATTTTGAGCAAGAATCCCCATTGAGGCTTGATGTGGCTGTAGCCAGCTACATAGGTGATCTTGGTAGAGCGCCGGGTGTGTCAAGAAGCCGAGTTCAGAGATGGATTAAAATGGGGCTTGTTTTATTAAACGATACTGTTGTCTGTAAGCCCTCAAGAGAGGTAAGAAAGGGAGATCATATCGAAGTGCATATGCCTGAGATGGCAGTCCCTGAGCTTAAGCCGTACCCATTTCCTTTAGATATTGTATATGAAGACGAAAGGGTTATTGTAATAAACAAGGCCGCAGGGCTAGTTGTCCATCCCGGAGCCGGAAACAGGGACAATACGCTTGTTAATGCCCTTATGCACCATTGGCAGGGCGAGATTAAGTTTCCGAAAGATAGCGAAAGGCCGGGTATAGTGCACAGGTTGGACAAAGACACTACCGGATTGATGGTTGTAGCAAAAGACCCTGACGCTCACGCCTTTTTGGCAGATCAATTCCTTACCCGTTCTATCAAGAGAAGCTATAAAGCCCTTGTAATGGTGCTGCCTAAGAGGCCTTCTCCTCTGAGAGATAATGATAGCGGCGTTATTGAAACCTATTACGGGAGACACCCTACAAAGAGGGTGCTTATGGCTGTGCTCAAAGAGGGAAGCTTAGCGGTTACAAAGTGGAAAGTATCTCGCAGGTTTGACTACGCTGCACTTATAGATGTGGAGCTTGAGACAGGTAGAACCCACCAGATAAGGGTACATATGAGCCATATAGGGTGTCCCGTTGTAGGAGATAGCACCTACGGAGAGTTTACAGGACTTCCAAAAAGACTTTATTTGGCTTGTAAAAAGTTTGGAAGGCAGGCTCTTCATGCCCATACCTTGAATTTTATACACCCTGAGACAAAAAGGGAGATGAGCTTTACCTCTGAGATTCCTCAGGATATGGCAGGCCTTATCAGCAAATTTGAGGAGGAGGAAGGTTAAGGTGGAATACGATTATGTGCGCAAGATATTTTATTTTAGTGACCTGACAGATCTCGGCCTACAGCACGGATTTACAGGGAAGGAGTTTTTGCCTGTAAGCGGGCAAAAACCAGAAGCGCTCTTAGGGAATCTTTTAGAGAGGGACGTTTTTGTCCTTAATCAGGTACACTCAGATCTATATGTTTTGGCAGAAGGGGGTGCAAAGCCACAAAAGCAGGATGGGGATGGTTTTATCATCGGTCAAAAAGCTGCTAAGGGAGCATATACGGTTAAGACCGCAGATTGTGCTCCTGTAATAATTAAAGCCAAGGATGTTTCTTGTATTTTGCACTGTGGGTGGCGCGGAATTGCTGCCGGTTTTGTTCAAAAGGCCCTCTCAAGTATTTCCAAGATTTCATCTTTAGATGGAGTCATAATCTGCGTTGGCCCGTGTGCAGAGGAGTGCTGTTATGAAGTAGGGAAAGAAGTGATTGCTCAAATAGGACCGTGCGCAGCAGTTTCTAAACGGGGAGGAAGGGAGAGCCTCTCTCTCTCTCAAACTATACTTAATATGGTAAGCGATTTTTTGCCTTATCGTTCGTATACATTTTATAGATCTGGAATTTGTACTATATGCGACGAGAGATTCTTTTCTTATAGAAGAGAGGGGAAACAAACGGGTAGAAACTTGGCTTTTATTGCCTATTAATTGGGCTTTTTAAGGGAAAGGTGTAAAGAGGCGAGTATCTGGCTCCGTCAGGGCTTAAATCGCTCTTAAAAAGTATGATTTCAGACGCTTCGAACGTAATAGGTGGTATGTCTCTGGAGAGATCTATATTCGGCAAAGTTTTCCCCCTTTTTACCCTCGCCAGTGTTGCATGGGGAAGGAAATCCCTTTTTTCTGAAGGAATGCCCATCTTTTGTAGTGAAGCGTTAAGTGTTTTTACAAGGGAGTCAAGAGAAGGGATGCGCTGAAATGCAAGGGCAAGGAGGCGGATTTTTTGGGGAGATGGAAGGGGGATAACGTTTGATGATCTAACAGTTAGTGTAGAGCAGCTAAGGGCAACTTCTTTTCCTATATCAGCCACAAGAGGGAGTTTCTTATCTTGAATCTCGCCTATAAACTTGAGTGTTATGTGTAGGTTTTCTTGAGGAATCCACCTAAAAATAGAAAGCCTTTCTCCTAAAGACTTTGAGATTGCCTTAGTTATAAGGCGGAGCTCCTTATATGTCTGCGGAGGGAGTTTTATGGCAAAAAAGATGCGCATAAAAGAAGATCTATATCCACCTCTTTTTCCTAAAATAAACCAAGAGGAGAAGGGTTATAAAAATCTGCAAAACCATAACGATCCAAAACCCATGGGGGCTGTGCAAAAGGGGCATTACCTTAAAATTCATGCCGTATATACCTACAATCACGTTAAGAGGCGCCAGTATAGTTGTGATAACAGCTAGTATTCTCATGGTATCTCCAAGCCTTACATTGGCAAAGGCAAAGTATGCGTCCCTTACTCCCTGAAGATTATCTATAAGCTTTGCTATGTAGTTGATAACTCCGAGGGCTTGGTCATCAATATCCCTAAAGTACCTTCTCCACTCCTTGCTTATAATACCGGAGCCCTCATTTATAAGCCTAAGTATCAGCATACGCTGCTCTCTTGCAATTTGCCGAAGAGCCACAAGCTCCCTTTTTAGATCTAAGATATCATACATCTCAAAGTCATCAGGGTTGTCAAAGACAACTTCCTCAAGCTCATCTATCTCTCTATCAAACACTTCCAATCCGCGCTCAAACCGGTCAACTGCAATGTCTATGATGCGGTGAGCTAGCGCCTCCGGCCCCACAGCAAGTTCACGCTCCGGGTATTGTCTTACTTGGCGTCCTATGGCATCAAGCCACGGGATATCTTGGGAGCGAACTGTAATAATAAAACTCGAAGAGAGGTAGATTCCTATCTGCCTTGTAAACTCCTCTTCTTCACTGTGATCTCTGTCCTCCTCATCTTCCTGCTCTACAACAGATTGGGGAGCCAGTGACCGAATGATCATAAACAGATGATTGCCGTAGTTTTCAATCTTGGGTAGGTGATCGGGGGTTAATGAGTCTTCAAGGGTAAGCTCGTGTAGCTTAAAGCGGCTTGCCACACTTTCAAGCAGTTCCCTCGATTTTGTTGCTATATCAATCCAGATAGTTGCCTCATGATGAGAAAGCTCTATCGATTCGAGTGAATCGTAAACGGAAAGGCCGTTTGTTTTGTCATATATGTAAATCCTTAAACTCACAGTACCCTACAAACCGATTTAAGTAGCAATTTTGAGCAGTGACACAAGTAATGCCTTGATTTTTTAGGTTAAAATCAAAGCCGGATATGCTGTTGCATTGTAGCCCAAAAGCCTTTAGCAGCATATAACCATTTAGCCTGTAGGCTAACGCCCCTTTTTATATGCCTTGAGCAAAACCGCAAGGCAAGGTATACCAGATTGTGAGAAAAAGGACACCCGGAAACTTTTCTAAAAATTCAGTGGGTTAAGGATGTGAAATCTGGGTTCTTTTAACCTCTCTGATAATGGTATAAAATCGCTCCTCTTGAAGATTGTATGGCGGCGGAGCAGAGTGGGTTTGCCGGATCGTGGAAGTGATAGTTCCGCGAAGGCATTTATGTGGATTTTTGTGGGATACGGCGACGTAGCTCAGGTGGTGAGAGCGCGGAACTCATAATTCCGAGGTCGGTGGTTCGAGTCCACCCGTCGCTACCATTTCTGAGGTTTTATAACCGAGAAATGTGTTGAGTATATGTGAAGTACTGTCTATGCTTTGAGCCGAGGCTTTGTCCATTAGTCCTTTGTTTTAGGTCTTAAAAGAGATGTCCCGCCCCTTTATTTCTGTAAAACGTGCTGTGGAGACGGAAGTTCCCTCAGGAGCAAGGTTGGTGGTGGGGGTATCGGGTGGAATAGACTCTTCAGTCTTGCTTCATGCCTTGGCAGACCATTCTAAAAAACGCCGCTTTCATATTGAAGTGGCTCATATCGATCACGGCTTAAGAGATAGTAGCAAGAGGGATGCACTTTTTGTAAAAGATGCCTGCGAGAGTCTAGGGATTGGTTTCCACCTAAAAAAACTTGACCCTTCCAGCACAGATGAAAATATAGAAGCTTGGGGGAGGAAGGAACGATACGCATTCTATGATGAGGTAAGGCATAAGACAAAGGGAGATTATATCCTTACAGCACATACTGCGGATGATGTGGCAGAAACATTTCTTATGAGGCTGTTGTCGAATAAAGAGCTGTATTCAATAATTCCTAAAGAGCTGTCAAGAAAGTGGCTGCGTCCGTTTTTGCTTGTAACAAGATCTGAGATATCTCGTTACGCTAAGGAACATGGTGTTCGATATGTAGAGGATCCAACAAATTTGGATAATTCGTTTTTGAGGAATAAGGTTCGGAACACCCTTATCCCTTTCTTAAAGGAAAACTTTGATCCTAGAATTGTGGAGGTAGTGGCCCGAGCTGCTAAAAGATTACACCAAGACGCCCTTGCGCTGGATGCTCTTTGGGATGGGCTATTAGAAGAGAGCTTAAGTTGTGAATTCGGCTCTAGGAAATGGCGGAGACTGATTCGAGATAGGTTAAATACTGCTTCACCTGAGTTAATGTGGAGAGCTATAAGGAAAATCTTTAAAAACAAACTAGGTTTTAATTTGAGCAGAGAAAAGTGTGAGGAAATCTCAAGACTTATAAACGGTGATATAAAAGGGGTGGAGCTTTCAGGGAACTTGTCTCTAAGAGCCGAGAAAGGAGAGATAAAGCTCTATTACGGAGGCAGGTAGGCCAGAAAAACACCACATTACCTTGTTATTAGAGAGTTTTTTAATTACTCTGTGCTTATATGGGTAGCGCAGCGGCTAATCTTTGCGTTGCGCGTTAACTATAAGAGGTTCTTAATTTATTTGGCATATTATGTGTTTTTGCCGATTCTTAGAAGGGAAGGTGTAGGTTTTAATTTGCGGTTTTTAGGGAGTTACTCTGTTAGCTGTCTTATTTTGGAGGAATAGCCTTGAATCCATTTTCTAGAAGCGCCTTATTTTGGATTATCCTCTTTATGCTCTTTATGACCCTTTATACTGTGATGAAAGGGGCTCAGCAGAACGCAAAAGAGGTTTCATATTCTGAGTTTATATCTTACGTGGAAAGGGGAGAGCTTGAATCTGTAGTTATTGAAGGGAGCGAGATTACCGGATATTTAAGGAATGCTACCTTCCCTGTCCATACAATCACTCCTGACGATAAAGAACTTTTGCCCCTTTTAAGGAAAAAGAGCGTCGAGATACGGGTAAAAAAACCTTCGGAACAGCCGTGGTACTTGATTCTTCTTATGAACGCCTTCCCTATGCTCCTTTTAATCGGAATATGGATCTTTTTTATGAGGCAGGTACAGATAGGCGCTGGAAAGGGAATGAGCTTTGGAAAGAGCAGCGCAAAGCTTCTTACCGAAAATCAGGTTAAGGTTACATTTGACGATGTGGCAGGCATAGATGAGGCTAGGGCTGAGCTTCAGGAGATAATAGAGTTTTTAAAAGACCCAAAGAAGTTCACACGGCTCGGAGGGCGTATTCCAAAAGGGGTTCTCTTAGTTGGGCCTCCCGGTACAGGAAAGACTCTATTAGCGAAGGCTATAGCAGGTGAAGCAGGAGTGCCATTTTTTAGCATATCAGGCTCTGACTTTGTCGAGATGTTTGTTGGGGTTGGAGCGTCAAGAGTTAGAGACCTCTTTATTCAGGGGAAAAAGAACGCTCCATGCATTATTTTTATAGATGAAATCGATGCTGTGGGAAGGCACCGCGGGGCAGGTCTTGGAGGCGGGCACGATGAGAGGGAGCAGACCTTGAATCAGCTTCTTGTGGAGATGGACGGGTTTGAAAGCAATGAAGGGGTCATACTGATTGCCGCGACTAATAGACCTGATGTGCTCGACCCTGCGCTTCTCCGTCCTGGCAGGTTTGATAGGAGAGTAGTTGTGCATCTCCCGGATGTGAAAGGCCGGAAAGGGATTTTGGAGGTGCATACTAGAAAAACACCTCTTGCCGATGATGTTGATATTGATGTGATAGCCAAAGGCACTCCGGGCTTTTCCGGTGCGGACTTGGAGATTTTAGTTAACGAAGCCGCTTTAAATGCCGCTCGCTTGGGGAAAGATGCTGTAGATAAGGAAGACTTTGAGTTTGCCAAAGACAAGGTAATGATGGGAGCAGAAAGGCGCTCTATGTTTCTAAGCGACAAGGAAAAACGCACTACAGCTTACCATGAATCCGGGCACGCCTTAGTGGCAAAGCTTCTACCTAATGCTGATCCGGTGCATAAGCTGACTGTCGTTCCCCGAGGAATGGCGCTAGGTTTAATGCAACAGCTCCCTGAAGGGGATAAGCATACCTATACCAAGGACTACTGGCTTGACCAGTTGGCTGTTTTCTTTGGCGGAAGGGTGGCAGAAGAGTTGGTCTTTAATGAGATAACCACGGGAGCTGCATCTGATATAGAACAAGCTACAAAGGTTGCCCATAGGATGGTGTGTGAATGGGGAATGAGCGAAGAGCTTGGACCCGTTGCTTACGGCAAGCAGGAGGGATCAGTCTTTTTGGGGAGAGATTTTACAACGAAGAGTGAGATATCAGAACACACTCAGATGGCGATTGATAGGGAAGTGCGAAATATACTGGAAAAGCAGTATCATGTTGCAAAAAAGATTTTAACTGAAAATATGGACCTGCTCCATAAGATTGCGGAGGCTGTGTTGGAGAGGGAAACCTTAGAAGGATATGAGATAGATCTAATTATGGAGGGAAAGGAGCTCCCTCCACTTAAAAAGAAAAAACGTCCAAAAGACCAGGGTGCTGCCGATTCAAAGGCATCTTCTGACGTTGGAGATCCTAAAGAAGGAGTGCCTGGGGATTCCAAAACAGAGGATTCCGGAGATGTTGAGTCGGCTGATGCGAAGGACGGCAAGGTGTCCGTTACTGTGTAAACTTTAGATATGTGACTTTCCGGTGATAGCATAGTGGAAATGCTTGAGTTTGACTGGGATATATTACGAAATGCCATTGATATACTTATCGTAGCTTATCTGATCTACCGTGGTCTTCTCGTCATAAAAGGCACAAGAGCCGCCCCTATGCTTGCCGGATTGGCAGTAGTTGTGCTTGTCTATTTTATATCGCGTCCCTTGGGTCTTAACACTGTAGCATGGCTACTCGGCAACTTCCTTAGTTCAATTATTCTTATCGTTATAGTGATTTTTCAGGATGAAATACGACGAGGCCTTACCAAGATGGGACTTCAACCTGTGTTTGGAAGGTTTAGTAAGCCCCTTATAGGCAAGGCTGTAGAAGAGATTAGCCTTGCCTGCGCCAGGCTTTCAAAGGAGAGAATAGGCGCTTTAATAGTTATACAGAGGGATGTAGGGCTTGATGAGTTTGTAGAAGAAGGGGTTTATCTGGATGCAAATCTGGATAGAAAGCTCTTGTATTCCCTCTTTGTAAAGGAATCGCCGCTTCACGACGGAGCGGTTGTAATTGAAGGTGGCAAGATAAAAGCGGCCGGGTGCGTGCTTCCTCTGAGCTTTAATCCTGACCTTGATCCGAACCTCGGCACCCGCCACCGTGCGGCTCTTGGGCTTTCCGAAAGGAGCGATGCAGTAATAGTAGTTGTGTCAGAAGAAAGTGGAGGGATCTCTTTGGTTCGAGAGGGCAGGCTTTCCCGTAATCTTGACTCAGCGATGCTGCGCGATGCTTTGCACAGGCTTATTGCTACTGAGGATCAAGACATTTCCACGGAGGAAGTAGGTGAAAAATCTAGGGCTTAAGATCTTCTCTTTGGCAGTAGCTGTTGCGCTGAGTTACTATGTAAATAGCGAGACAAACGTCTCTGTAATAGGATTCAGCGTTCCTGTAGAGATTAAGAACATCCCGGAAAATAAGATGCTTGTATGGCCGCTTACCCCGAAAGCTCAGATTACTGTAAAAGGGCCTTCCTACCTTGTAAGCCAAGTAGCAACATCCAATTTCACCTTTAAGGTTGAGCTTCCAGACGATGTTGGATATTCCTATACGGTCGCCTTAAGGCGAAGTTTTTTGTCTCTACCCTCTTCGGTTGAAGTTGTGGCTATTGAGCCTTCTGAGCTTGAACTTACCTTTGATAAGAGGGTAACAAAGAGTGTGCCGGTTATTGTTCCGAGAATAGGAAAACTTCCTTCGGAGGTAAAGCTTGACAGAATGTCTGTTAACCCTCCACGTGTAAAACTGATAGGTCCTGAAAGCGAGCTCAAGAAGATAAGGACGGTAGAGACACAGCCCGTAGATATTCGGGGGATAACCTCTACGGTAGAAAAGAAACTCAAGATAAGGATTCCTGGTACTCTGACAAAGGTATCTAATGACGAGGTTGCAATTAAGATAGAGGTCTCTCCTGTGGAGATGGAGCGGAAATTTAGGAAGGTGCCGATTCAGATACGACCTGATGGAGAGTATAGATTTAAGATAAAGCCACAGAGAGCCAGTGTGGAGGTTAGCGGTGGATCTGATGTGGTGCCCAGTCTCAAGCAGTCTGACATTCGCGCATATATTGATGCTACAACCATAGGAAAGAACAATAAAGCGAAGGTATTGGTTGATTTGCCCAAAGATGTGGAGCTTGTGATCGTTGAGCCTGAGTTTGTTAAGATTATTAGGGAAAAACAAAAATAGGGAGAAGAAATGAGAGAATTCTTTGGTACAGACGGCATAAGGGGAGTGGCAAATACGCCTCCTCTGGACCCTGAAAGCTTAGTCCGATTTGGGCAGGCGATAGCCGCAGTCTTCCTTAAGGAGGACAGGAGACATAGGATCCTTATAGGGAAGGACACGAGACTTTCAGGGTATATGATAGAGACTGCATTGGCTTCTGGCATTACCTCAGTAGGGGTTGATGTTCTGCTAACAGGGCCTATAACAACTCCTGGAGTGGCTTATCTTACCAAAAGCATGAGAGCTGATGCAGGTATAGTTATCTCTGCTTCTCATAACCCTTATGAAGATAATGGGATAAAAATATTTGGCTCGGACGGCTATAAGCTTCCTGACCAGATGGAGCAGGAGATAGAAAGGCTTTTTCTCTCTGACAAACTCAAGGATTTTCGGGCTAAGCCTGCTTGTATCGGAAAAGCGTCAAGGATCGACGATGCTGTGGGAAGGTATACTGTTTTTCTTAAAAATACCTTTCCAAGCGAGCTTACCCTTGAAGGGATGCGAATTGGGTTTGACTGCGCCAATGGTGCCTCCTATGTTGTGGCTCCTCAGACTTGCGAGGAGCTTGGGGCTGAAGTGATTGTGCGAGGGAAGAGTCCAAATGGGCGGAATATCAATGCAGGTTTTGGGAGTCTCTACCCTGAAATTATGCAGAAATTGGTTAAAGAACAGAACTTGGATATTGGTATATCTTTGGATGGAGATGGAGATAGGGCTATTTTCATAGATGAAAAGGGTAAAGTTCACGATGGAGACGCTGTGCTTGCAATATGCGCACTTGATTTCAAAAAGCGGGGGCTTTTGAGGGGAGGTGCTGTAGTGGGCACAAGCATGTCTAACTTGGGCCTTGAAAGGGCGCTTGCCGAGCACGGGATAAAGCTTCTTAGGGCGCAGGTTGGCGACAGATACGTTTTGGAGATGATGAAAAAGGAGGGGTGTAATCTTGGAGGAGAGCAATCCGGCCATACGATATTTAGTGATTATGCAACAACGGGAGATGGGATCTTAACGGCGCTTATGATTTTGGCTGTAATGAAAAGAACAGAGAAACCGTTGTCGGAACTTGCCTCAGTATATGTCAAGTATCCTCAGGTGCTTGTTAATGTGGAGGTCTCAGAAAAGCCTCAGTTAAACGCTATACCTTCAATTAGGGATGTGATTGTCAAGAAAGAAGAGGAATTGAAGGACAAGGGAAGGATTTTGGTAAGGTATTCCGGCACTGAGGATAAAGCCCGCATTATGGTTGAGTGTGAAAGTGAAGAGCTTTGCGCCAAACACGCAAATGATGTGGCTGAGGTTATTAGAAAAGAAATTGGCGCACCTTTATAAGAAATAGTTGTCAGCTATGGATGCAATTCCGGCACTCCTTCCCTCTTCGGATGAGATGAGGGCCTTTGATAATGCAACGATAAGCGGTGGAGTTCCGTCTCTTACTCTTATGGAAAGAGCAGGGGAGAGTGTGTTTTCTGTTATTGTTTCCGAATTTGGGGAGCTTTTGCAGAGAGATTCATCAATAACAGTTCTATGTGGAAGCGGGAACAATGGGGGTGATGGGCTTGTAGTGGCTCGGCATCTGCTTCAAAATGGCTTTTCTGTAAAGGTGGCAATTGTTGATGCAAAAAGATATTCTGGCGATTTTGTTGAGCAGTATAAGAGGCTTTTAGCATTAATGGAGGAGTGCGAAGAGAGGCCTGAAGAAACTGTATTTGTCTGCTCAGATAACGGATCATCGCCGCTATTAAAAGAAGCAAAAGTGATTTCCTGGGAGCAATTTTCCGATATTGTGAGAGCCTCTGATATCGTTGTGGATGCGCTTCTTGGCACGGGGATTACCTCCGCTCCCAGAGGGCCTATGGCTAATATGATAACAGCCCTTCTCTCTGCTCAACAGGGGGGATCCAAATTGAAGGTATGTTCAGTTGATGTGCCAAGCGGGATAAATGTAGATACGGGAGAGGCGTATAACCCCTCTGTCAGGGCGGATCTTACGGTAACAATTCAATTGGCAAAACGGGGATTGTTCCAGTCTCCGGCCTTTGAACGTGTAGGTGTTTTAAGATGCGTTGATATAGGGATTAAAACCGATGGGAGATGCGAGTTTTCTCTTTTAGACAGCCGAATCCTGTCACTAATAAGAGAGAGGAGAAGAGACCTACACAAGGGCGCATCGGGGCGTGTCCTGGTGGTTGGAGGTAGCATCCACTTTCCGGGGGCTTCCGCGCTTGCAGGCTACTCAGCTTTAAGGGCAGGCTCCGGCCTTGTAAGGGTATGCCTGCCTAAGCTCTTAACTTCGCAGCTATATAGTCCGGAGCTTATTCCTGTGTGGCTTGAGGGGGTAGACGATGGAAGCTATGGAGATGCGGATATTAAGGCTTTAAGCCCCCATATTAGAGATTGTGACTGCCTGGTTGTCGGGCCGGGCTTGGGGCAGGGAGAGGGTGTTGCCTCCTTTGTTGAT
>RFKT01000163.1 GCA_003694225.1 Candidatus Dadabacteria bacterium | reverse complement strand
GGGCCCTCTTTGATTCTCTTAACCTGTTAGATAACGTTGCTTTTCCCCTTGTAAAGGGTCGAGTGCCAGTTGCATCTCTTCCACGCAAGCAAAAAAAGAAGGTCTCATCCGCTGTTTTTGATATTTTGGAGAAGGTGGGATTGGGGCAAGCTGCATTTAAGGTGCCAGCTCAGCTTAGCGGAGGCATGAAGCGGAGAGCGGCACTTGCAAGAGCGCTGGTTGAAAAGCCTGATCTGGTTTTCTTGGATGACCCAACCGCAGGTCTTGACCCTGTAACAAGCAGTGCAATAATTGATTTAATTTATAATCTTCATGCTGAATATGGCCCCACTATGATCGTTGTAAGCCAAGATCTCAGGCGACTTCTCCCGCTCTGCCATCAAGTTTTCTGGCTTCACAATGGAAAGATTCAGTTTAAGGGATCTGTTGACGAGATTCCTTCTAGCGGATACTCAGAGCTCATACGCTTTGTTGCATGCCGCTTTGATATTGATGCTAAGTGTACAACTGTAGAAGGGAAGGATTAAGGAATTATGGCCAGTAAAAGGGAACAGCTTAAAAAACAGCGGAAAAAATTTTTCCAGGGGATGGGTATTCCTGAAAAGAAGGAATTTGTTATAGATGATTTCCAAAGAGAAGCCATAGAGTATCTTATAGATGGCTATGACACGCTTGTAGTTGCTCCTACAGGTTCAGGAAAAACATATATTGCCGTTGAAGCCATACAAGCCATTCTTTATTCAGGTGGCCACGCCATCTACACAACTCCCCTTAAAGCCCTATCAAATACTAAGTATACAGAGTTTAAGGCAAGGTTTGAGCCAGATTTTTCGGTCGGGCTTCTTACCGGCGATAGGAAGATAGATACAGATGCAGACTTAGTTGTTGCCACTACAGAGATATTTAGAAATGAACTCTACCACTATAGTGAGAGGTACTCCGTTGTCATACTGGACGAGATCCACTTTATAGCCGATGAAAATAGGGGGCCTGTTTGGGAAGAGAGCATTATACTGACTCCCTCCTCCTGCACGTTGGTAATGCTCTCTGCGTCTATATCAAATCCTGAGGAAATTGCGGAGTGGATTGAAAGCGTTCGTGGAAAAGAGTGCAAGATTGTCCTTAGGAAAGGTAGGCCTGTAGAGCTTAGATATGGTTTTATGCACCCGGAATACGGGATAATCCCCCTATACGACCCTAGTGGAGCTATATCAAAAGAAGTGTTGAAGTTTTACGGAGACGCTGGCCTAGACAAAACAAATCTAAGGCTAAAAATTCCCCGGAGGAGGAAAGCCCATATGAGATTTGGCGGAAGAAGGTGGAAAAAGCGAAGGTAAGTACAGCACAAATAAAATAGCAGCGTAAAAGAGGTTAGTTGAGACCGTGCATAGAGTGTATAGAGAATACCCGGCAACCCATATCTTTGTTGAGCTAAAGAGGGACAATTTACTTCCAGCTATCCTCTTTAGGACCTCGCGAAAACAGTGTGACAACGACATTATAACTTTAGCCAAATCTAGGGGGTGTGTGCTCTCTCCTCAGGAGCAGCTATCATTGCGTAAGGAGGTCCTTAAGGTTATTGATAAATATAAGATGGACAGAGAGATAGTCTTTGCCCATCCACAGTATCCAACCCTTATACAGAGTGGAGTCGGCGCTCACCATGCAGGCCAGCTTCTTATATGGAGGCTTCTCCTCGAGGAGCTTATGAGCAGAGGCGTGTTAAGGCTAATGGTCGCTACAGGTACCGTGGCAGCCGGTGTGGATTTTCCAGCTCGAACTGTTGTAATCACTGCCCACAGCAGGCGAGGGAATGACGGGTTTAGATTGATTTCAGCGTCTGAGCTTCAGCAGATGTCTGGAAGGGCGGGCAGAAGAGGCAAAGATACAGTTGGATTCTGCATTGTGGCTCCTAGTATATACTCTGACGCAAGGGTTATAGCTGAGGTAGCAAAGAAGCCCCCTGAGCCTTTAAGATCTGTTTACTTTGCATCTCCATCTACTGTCTTGAATCTCCTTAGGTATAGAAGTGTTGATGATCTTAGATATACTGTTTCTAAAAGCCTGGCTTCGTTTTTGGATCAAAAGGAGGCTGATAGGCTCCAAAAGGATGCAAAACAAAGTGAAGCAGAACTTTCAACTAAAAAGGCTGACCCAGCGACACAAAGACGAATACAGAAGCGGATACGCCGACAGCTTCGATCGGCAGAAGCGCTGCGCAAACGGCAATTGGAAATTCTCAACCGCTCTTTGGAGGGGTTGGAGAGATTGGGGCATCTAGAAGAAGGCAAATTAACAGCTAAAGGATACTGGGCCGCAAATCTCTGCACGTCTCTTGTGCTTGAGCTAGCAGAAGCGATAGATAGAGGTCTCTTTAGTAACCTTATGGTTGAAGAGCTTGCCGCATTAGTGGCTTCAATTTCTGGAACAAAACACAAAACTTATCTCTCCATCCGCCAAAACCCAATCTCGAAGGATCTATTTAAAGAGATGCAGAAGATAATTGATGATGTAAAAGAAGCATATGAAAAGCCTCCTGGTATCCAGGAGGTGTTTTTGTCAATAGATGCCGCAACAACAGTAGTTTCTTGGATGGAAGCGGAATCTTGGCTTGAGTTTGCGGGAATCTTAAGGCTTGCCGGGGTTGCAGAGGGAGATGTTGCAAGGCTTGTAAGCCAAACTGCAGATCACCTCCATCAGATTTCACGGCTTTATGAGACTCATCCAGAGCTTGCAGCATGTGCAGAAGAAGCAAGAGGGCGCATTTTAAGGCCTCCTCTGAGCGAGGTTTTGGCCGCGACACAGTTGGAGCAAAAAGAAGGAT
>RFKT01000162.1 GCA_003694225.1 Candidatus Dadabacteria bacterium | reverse complement strand
GATATTCCCCATAGGTCAGTTTTGGCTTTTCTCCCTGAAGCCGTATAGAAACCCCTTCTGCGATTGCCCAAAAGATTACGCCAGCTACTATGATCGTGATGTATTTCATAGGACGCATTCCATAAAGCCGTTAAGTTTCACCCTCGCAGCATAAAGGTTTCTTCCAAAATATGACACAAAGGCTTATAGCAAAAAGGGCAATAGATATTATCTGAGCTTCCGATAATCCCCAAGCGATCCTGTCATTGATCCTGATAAATTCAACCAAAAACCTCTCAATGGAAAATAGATTTACACAAATCCCTATGCGCAGGAAAGGCCGTCTGAAACCGGGCAGTGTTTCTATCTTTAGCAGAATAAACATGATAAGCAGGGAAGCGACGGATTCATATAACGGTGTGGGATAGGCAAGCACTCCGGGAGGTGTCGGAACGACCCCTGTGGAATAACTCATTCCCCAGATTGAATCAGTCGCTATCCCATAATCGCCATCTCCGGAGAGCTGACATCCAAGCCTTCCTATCGCATAGCAAAGCGCAAGTGTAGGCCCTGCTGAATCAAGGAGTGATGAAAGTTTTAGCTTATATCGCCTCCCCATAATCAGTATGGTTGCAAACCCTACAATAAACCCTCCATAAAATGTAAAGCCGGAGCCGGAAAATATGGCCTCCAGATACCTCCCCTCTAAGCTTCTTAAATTTTCGCCTATGTACCATAGCCGGGCGCCAATCAGCCCAGCAAAGATAGTTACAAAGACTATGGAGTCTGCATAAGCAGGATTGATGCCGTTAACTTGAAAGCTTTTTTGGAGCCTTAAAATCCCTGCAAAAAGCGCTAAGGCGATCATCAACCCAAAGCTATGGATAGGAATAGGCCCTATTTTGATAAGTTCAGGAATCATTGTCTGCCATTGCCTAAAATATGTGAAATGCGCGCCACTACATTTGGGGAATCCCACTCTCTCGGCCCAATCATTCTAACAGTAGGGAGGTCATCTTGCGGATCCCTGATCATGGCGAGTTTGCCTGAGCGATCCACGACAAGGCTTTCAGGCACACCGCTAACCCTGTATGTATGTTTTATCTTTCCCTGCAGATCTAACAAGACGGGAAAGGTAAGATCGTATTCTTCAACAAATGCTCGAAGGTTCTTCTCCTCATCATCCACGCCAATAGCAAGCACAACCAATCCTCTGCTCTGTAGCCTCTCATACAAACGCTCTAAGGAAGGCATCTCCTGCACGCACGGCGCACACCAAGACGCCCAAAAGTTAATCAGGACAACCTTCCCCCTGAAGTCAGCTAAAGATACCTTTTTCCCTGTAATGTCACGAGCTGAGAAGTTGGGGGCAAAATCTCCCGGACTAATGCCCGACCTTTTACCTTTGGTGCATGCAAAAAGCGAGATCAGTACAACGACACTTAATATTGTGTAGCTAAGCGCTTTTTTCATTCCTGATAACAGCCAAGTAGTAAAACACTAGCAGCCAATGTGCGTGTAAAACCATACCACTGAAGCAGCCACTTTGAAATAGAAAGAGCTAAAGGCAGCCAAAGGCTCGACTTAAGGCAAGCCCACTAAGAATTTACACCCAACAAATGGACAATAGTTGGACCTATCCTTTTACAACTGTCTCCCTTTAGCACAGACTAACAGAAACCGGCTCAGCCAAAAAAACAAAGATTCCTACTTACCCTGCTTTTTAGCGTACCTTCTCATAAACCTATCTACTCTTCCCTCAGAGTCTACTACCTTCTGCTTGCCAGTATAAAACGGATGGCAGTTAGAGCAGATAGCAAGGTGAATTTCAGGAATTGTTGAGCGGGTTTTAAATGAGTTGCCACAACTGCATGTAACTGTGCACTCTACGTATTCTGGATGGATGCCCTCTTTCATCTTATCTCTCTTAGACCACGGTTAAATCAAAAATAGAGATGCCAAGTATAAGATTAACAGTTGTGTTGTCAACCGCCACGCTTTGTATCAGCCACCCCAAAGGAGTTGCTTACCGCTTCGGGAACTGGTGCTGAAAGCGGATAGCCAGCCCTTAAAAACCTTAAAAACACCTTTGCTTTAGTGGCTATCTTGTTCTTATCATTGTAAATTTTCTGTTCTATACAAAGCTCCTTCCGTGAAATCTCCACCACCTCGCTCACAATGTTATACCTTCCCTCCCGTATTTCCCTTAGATACTCTATCTCTATTTTGCTTACTACCGGAAAAGTTCCCTCTTCCATCAGTTTTTGCAGTGAGATCCCTCGACTTTCAAACAGCTCTTTTCGCGCTTTTTCAAGGGGTTTTAGGATCTCTGCGTGGTGCATATGGCGGTAGCTATTGTCAACATCTTTTCCTGCGACGACAAAGGAGGTTTTTGATGCGTTATCAGTCATTGTTATTGCAAAAGGCCAACATTTAATAGCAGTGCCTAAAGAGGAACCTCCGGGCGCAAATGATCCGCAAATTTGTCGATTGAAACACCGATTAAAAAAGGCCGGGAAGCCCTGTCCCGACCTTTGAGGATAAGCCCTCTTACAATGAGGTCGCTACCGGCTCATCCTTTCTCTATCCCTCACCATCAAAGGGAAGGTTCAGATAGAAAAAGGAACTGTGCTAAACCGGCAACGGTGCCCCACTTTGTCAGTGTTGCCCAAAACTCAGTTGCTCAAAAACTCTACCGCTTAAAACCATTCTTCCATACTGTCTATACTAGATGCCGCTCTGCAAATTTGGCTTATAAATTTAGTTGCCTCTTACAATATATTCAAATATAACTTTTTATAGCGGCACCGATTATATCGTACATTTGCACAGCATGCGTTGTAAAGGAAAAAATACACTGTAAAGAATCACTATAAGAACGTACTATGGCCAATATCTTTCAGCGGCGATTAAAAAAGGTTATTTCACAGATGAAAAGAAGCGGCTGTGAGTCAGCGCTCCTTTTAGCATCTAGACAGGATGCTCCTTATTCACGCGATACCTTTTACCCCTACAGACCGGATAGCGATATCCGCTACTTGACCGGTTTTACAGGGAGGGATTTAACGCTTGTAGTCTCTACAAAAAAACCGGGAGTTTTGATTATTGTTCCGCCGCGCGATGAGCTTAAGGTTAAATGGATAGGAAAACCTCCAAATTATGCTAAGTTGGCCGACACTCTTGGGTGCAAGGCAGTAGTTTCTGATGATCCAACTACTGAAATAAGGAAGGCTCTCAAAGGAATAGATCTTCTCTATTATAGTCCGCTGCCCGGTACTCCAAGTTATGCCGTTGTAAAGGAGCTGTTTGACACCCCTTTTCACCGCAGAAAGGGGATGCCCTTTATGTTTGTGCAGAGTGAGTTTTTATTAAAGGAGCTGAGGCTTTACAAAAGCAGCGACGAAATAAAAGCTATTAAGAAGGCTGCTGCAATTACAAATGAATCGTTGTTTGACACGGTTCCTTTTATAACTGATGGTGCGTGGGAGCGGGAGATTGCTGAGACCATTAACTATATGATTAAGCTTCGAGGAGGAGGTATAGCCTTCAATACCATTGTGGCTTCGGGCAAATCTGCTGCGACGCTTCACTACGAGCGGTTGGATAAGCGCCTTAGAACGGGTGATATGCTTTTGATAGATTGTGGTGCATCGTACGATATGTATTGCGCTGATATAAGCAGGGTTTTGCCTGTAAGGGGGAGATTTAGCGATAACCAGAGGAAGGTATATACCGCTGTTTTGTCTGCGCAAAAAGCCGCAATAAGAGCTGTAAAAGACGGAGTTTTGCTAAAAACTGTCTACCGGGCCGCAGCGAAGGTTTTGGCAAATGAACTGAAAAATATGGGGATTTTAAGGGGATCGCTAAAGTCGATAATGGATAAAGGAAGTTATAAGGAATTCTTCCCGCACGGCATAGGGCACAGCTTAGGGATTGATGTGCATGATGTTGGATCTGGGCACTCCCCCGATACGTTCAGACTAAGGAAGGGAATGGTATTTACAATTGAGCCAGGCTTATATTTCGACACAAAAACCGGCTCTATCCCCCCTTGTGGAGTTAGAATTGAAGATGATGTGCTTGTGACAGATGACGGGTGTACGGTCCTCTCTAAGGGATTTCCTAAAGAGCCGGATGAAATAGAAGAATTAATGAACAGACGCTAAACTTTGTTTAAGGATCCATAACAGTGGTGAACTACTGAGATTTTTTATTTGTGAGCGGTTTTGCACAGTTAAAAAAACACAGTTAAAAAATCTGACGTGATAATGGGAAGCGCCAAAAAAAGTTGTTGACTGTAGGGAAGTGTTTGAGAGAGGATCATACTTAGAGATAGGTGATAACTTATAAAAAGCAGGCAGATATGAGTACTTGTTGTGAAAAAAATGAAAATCAAGGAGATAATAGCAAAGAGTTGATTAAGGCGCAGATTTTAAGGGCGCTAACACACCCTGAGGCCGAAGATGGGTTATACTTTAGGAATCTATATAACCTCCATGAGGTTGATGAAAGGCTGCCAGTTTCAGGCTCTAAGGATGAGATTATGGAAGCTTTGGAGGAATTGGTGCGAGAGGGAAAGGTCCACATGACCACATCGGGGGATGAAACTGTCTATTGCCTTACAGACGCTTGATAATGACTCGGTTTTATAAATTTTGGTAGCACTCTAAAAGACAAAGCTCATAGAGTCATCACTCATAGAAGCGTCTGAGAGAGAGCCTTTACTGCCTCTTGTATGCCCATTCCTGTTTTAGCTGAGATCGGTATCCCTTCCGTTGATTCACCTATCTCCCGAATTTCTTTCTCTGAGAGCTTATCGCACTTGTTTAAAAGCAAAATTGTCGGCACCGATTTCAGTCCCATTTCTTCTAATATTCGATCTACAGATTCTTTTTTTGCCCTCCATTCTTTGTCAGATGCGTCTATAACATGTAGGAAAAGCCTTGCCTCATAAAGTTCCTCTAATGTAGCCTTGAAAGCCGCGTAAAGTTCATCAGGGAGATCTCTTATAAAACCAACCGTATCTGTGAGGAGTGCATAGACATTTTTGGTTAGATCTCTTTTATCCGGAACCCGAAGGCGCCTGTGTGCCGGATCTAGGGTGGCAAAGAGCTTGTCTTCAACAAATGAAGAGCCGGAAGTTAAGCGGTTGAAAAGGGTTGACTTGCCTGCATTGGTATATCCCAGAATTGCAACTACCGGTAGAAAATTTCCCTTCCTTTGTTTCCGCCTAAGCTCACGTTGGGTGCTTATTTTAGAGATCCTCTTTTCCAGTAGCCGGATTCTCTCCCGAATACGCCTCCGCCCGACCTCTAACTTGGTTTCACCCGGCCCTCTTCCTCCAATTCCTCCTGTTAGCCTTGAAAGCCCAGCGTCTTCTTCAACCAGTTTGGGAAGATTATATTTTAGCTGCGCTAATTCAACTTGAATCCTTCCCTCACTGCTATGGGCGCGCTGGGCAAATATGTCCAATATAAGCATGCTCCGGTCTAAGACCTTCAGTTCTACAGCATTGGTTATGGCGCGCCACTGGGCAGGCTTCAATTCTCTGTCAAAGATTATCATCTCAGCGCCAAGCCTTAGGCAGTGTAGCACTAGCTCTTCAAGCTTTCCCTTTCCAACAACAGTTTTTGGATCTGGATTTCTCCTTTGTACTATACAATCCAAGGTCTGCACACCGGCAGTTTTTGCAAGCTCCTTTAACTCTTCCATCGATTCTCGGAATCCCCCAAATGACTTTGGATATACCCCAACTAAAACAGCAGGTGTTTTTCCTCTTACAATATGCGAGGCATCATAAGCTGCAAATTGCCTCTCTAGCTCACCTATAAATTCCTTGAAATTGAATTCAAATTGCCCCGGATTTTTTACAAGTTCTGTTTTTATTGTTGTGCCACCTCTGCTGCTTGTTGGAGGAAGATTATAAGCGTAAAGGAAAGAAAGCATCCCTTTGTGTATGCTCAGTGAGCACACTAGGTCTAACCTAAGCTTTTCCAAGTCAGTGTAAATATCAGGCGAGATCTCCGGTGGTGAATCTCCGGGAGAACTGTACACAAGCCTAAGCCTCCTAAGCCTTCCTTCCCCTAATCTAAATCTTCCGAGATCTGGGATATACAGAAGTTCTTTTGAGCCGACAAAGACACTTCTTGTCTTTCCGTGCCGATCAATCAACAATCCTATTTTTCGCCCTATCTCTTCAGAGAGGCGGCATAATCTTCTGCCCAGCTCAGGTGTAATGATATATCTTGCAGGAATTGACTTCGCCTTTAGTTTTTCCAGCTCCCTTAGCTGAGCCGCCCTTAGCCCTTCAGTATTGCCCCATATGTTGTGTCTCACTGCGTTCGGTCAAAAATTAAACTATATTATAAAGTGAATGATCATTCTAATTAGCCAAATACCTTTTCTTGAGTAGGTGCATGCTGTAATATATAATCCACTTATGCTCTTTCTGATACCATATTTGCCGCTAGATTTCATTTGTTCACGAGAGTAATCACGTTGGAGAAGCTTTTTGTAAGGGCGCTCAATCCGGATGATCGGGTAGAGCTTGAAAAACTTGTCGGTCTCTTTACAACGTTGACGGGTTCAACATACCCGATAAGGACTGTGTACGATTCACAGTTTTGGGCCGCACATATCGGAGTAAGATTTTGTTCTGTAGGTGTATTTCACGAAGGAAGCTTGATAGGACATTTTGCAATCTGCCCGGATAGCCGCATGAGAAGCAATGTGCGGATAGCTTTTCCCCTCTTTGATATGCGATATATTGATCTTCAAGAAATGATAAGGAAAGAGGTAGCTGTTTTAATAGATAGACTTTGCAGGCGAAATAGATGGTCTACTACCTATTACTTTATTTTTGATAGCGGCAGGGCTGACCAGAAGTTTATTTTACAGATGCTGGGCGGGAGTGAAACAGCTCTCTGCCCCCACTATTTTTTAGAGAGCGCAAAAAGCCAATCCATAGTGGGAGCTGATAAGGCTGGTACCGATTCTCGAAGGATTAGCGTTTATGTTGTAGAGAATCCAGCTTGCAGAAACACTCTTCCTTCCCATACAGTATATGTTCCCAAGCATCACAAAGATATCTGCTCATATCTTTATGAGCCGTTTGGTCTTAATAGAGAATTTAGGCGTAAGCCTGATAGCAAGGTGCAGATCTTTCTTGGTGCAGAAGAACGAGGTGTTGATATTAAGAGATATAAAGAGACAGGTGTAACACATATATGTGTTAGTCCTTCCCTTATACACGATAGAAATAAGGCCTTGAATCAGATTGCTTCTCTCGGAGATGAGCCGGTATTTCTGTTTGTCAATATGTTTGATCCGGGATGTCCTTCGTTTGTTGAGCGTATGGAAGATGTAGGCTTTGTCTTTTGTGGAATCTTGCCGCTTTTAATGGGTCGGGATAGCATTGTTATGTGGAAGAAGAATCAAGAGCTTTCCTTAAAGTATGTTCCGTCAGAAAGGGGCAAGGCTTTGGCTGAATACGTTATATCGTGCTCAGAAAAGGTGCCCTATCCTTCCCACAACCGCGAGAGCCGCGAAGCGCTGGTGTTGTTGTAATCTTTATAGCAAGTAATATTTTATAATAATTTAATTCCCCTGGTATTTCTGCATTAGCCCTGATGCCGCAAAGTTGCATTTATAGCGCTTTGAAACTCTGGGAACGGATCTATCTCGGCTGAAATATGGACCACATAGATCTTAGATAAGAGAGATGCACTTAAGTGCCTTAGTTTTACGCCGTCTTTCTCTGTGCATACAATAGGTATATCCGGATATCTCTGTGCTATCCCCTTTATTTCCTTCTCTTGAAATGCGTAGTGATCCGGATAGGCAAACCAGCCTTTTAACTCAAGTCCGTGACGCATTAAGGTGCTTTTAAACCCTTCAGGATTGGCTATTCCGCACATAGCAACGCATTGCATACCTTTACACTGCTTCCCTTCAAGCGGCGCGCCACCAGCAAGCGATTTAATTGCTTTAACCTTGTAAGTGCTCACATACGTTTTAATTCCCTTAGGGAGAGCGCTTTTTATCGTTTTATACCTCTCGGCGTCTGCGGACTGTTCTCTAAAGCTTAAAACGACAATATCAGCCCTTGAAATTCCATCAGAAAAGCTCTCACGCAATCTACCATAAGGAAGGACTCTATTTAGTACAAGATCATCTACGGCGTCTTTAGTTGAAGCATCAATGCAGAGTATATTTAAATCCCTTACAAGCCTTCTGTGCTGAAAGCCATCATCTAAAATAATAACGCTTCCGAGACTTTCTCTTTCGATATAGCGCGCCCCGGCAAATCTGTCTCTTGCAACAACTACAGTAAAGTCCTGAGAGAGCATTAGCGCTTCATCTCCAACTTTTTCGGCTGTGTCTTCTTTCGGATTTACCTTATACGGTCCCGGCTCCTTTCCCTTATACCCCCTAATAAGCACCACAGGACTTTGTCCCCCTTCTTTCAATATGGAGCATACTGCCCTTACAAGGGGGGTTTTGCCGCTTCCACCCACAGAGAGGTTTCCTACAGATATCACAGGCAGTGATGACGGATGTACGGGCAAGATCCTTCTGTCGTACAAGGCATTTCGAAAAGTAGTGGCAAGACAAAATCCACGGGAAATAAGGCGCACCACAGGCGCTAGTTTGCCCCTTTGGATATCCGCGAACTTAAAAGACATCATTACAACGCCATCTTTTGAAAGATTTCCTTATAGATCCTTTCAGATGCACCCCTGTGTCTGTGCCATACGCCCTTTCCCCTTTCTCCCTTAGTTCTGATAGTGTTTGGATCTGAGGCAAGCTCCTCCAGCACACGCAGCGCTTCGTCTTCGTTGCAGATATAGGTTAATGCTCCTTCAGCGTGAAGTTCTTCTGTTATCTCTTTAACATTGTGGCAGTGTGGTCCCATTACTATCATAGCGCCGTAGGCGGCAGCTTCCATGGGGTTATGCCCGCCAAAGTTTCTTATGCTTCCGCCAATAAAGGCCATATC
>RFKT01000161.1 GCA_003694225.1 Candidatus Dadabacteria bacterium | reverse complement strand
TTCTCCTACAATCCAGCCGTCAACCTTATATGTTGACGGCTGGATTGTAGGAGAAGATGGAATTAGAGGGATGAAAGGCAGGCTTGTTGACTATCTGGGGGAGGCTATAGGAGCTGCAACTGCCGTTGGAGCGGCGCAGGGCTTAGCTGCGGGCGTTTCCGCCGCTAAAACCACAAGGTTTATCGGAAATGAGGGGACGCTTACTACTCTTGCTAAAGGGGAGACAGCAGAGCTTGTAGCGGCAAGTGCAATAAGCGGTGGGCTAGATAAGTGGGGAGATATTATCAAAGACAGGGTAAACCAGATGGTTCCATATGTAGAAGTGCTCTCAGGAAGAGAAGCTACAGCAGTTTTTGCAAAATCGATAGTAATAGATGGCCTGTTTGAAGCTTTGGAGGATCAGGAAAATGCGTTTGCGTCTTTGGACTAATTACGGAGAAAGAGAGATGAAAATATCAATATCCAGCACAATTAAACGGTTAACACAAAGCCTTACTGCTATAAGTGCTGTGGCTCTGCTTTCAGGATGTTCAACCGTAGGAAAGCATTTAAACCCATTTCAGCAGCCTACAGATCCTATTGCATATGCTGGAGAGAGAACTGATAAGGCCCTTAATGGCACAAAAGAAAAAGAGCTCTCCGCTAGAAAGGCATTAGAGCAAATGGCAAGCTATAAAAGGGCTCACTCCCCTCAGCCTGTAAATCCTGTTATGCAGCCAGCAGTGGTAAGGCTAATGTGGATCCCCGATCACTTAAATAGTCATGGAGATCTAGTCCCTGCGCATTATTACTACCTGAAAGTTTTAAAAGAAAGATGGGCTGTAAGCGATGCTTTTGAGCTTGAAGAACAGTTAGGCCCTAAAAAATCATCTTCTAGCATACCTTATATATATGAAGGAAAAAGAAGGAAGATTAGAACTAGGTAATAGCTTATTATATGAAAAAGAGTAAAATACAAATTTCTATAAACTGTTGTGCTGGAGTACTCTTTGCGGCGTGTTTAGCTGCTTGCACGCACAGTGCGACTATGCCTACTATAAAGGAGGAAGAACCTACCTTTGCGTATTCAGTAAGAAAACTTCCTCCGGAGCCTGTCTATAACAGGCTTAGATGGGGAAATCTTCCCTCTCCAATCTATTCGCCTCAACGTCCGGATCCAGATGCTCCGCTAATCTTGCCTCCTGTTCACTTTTCCTTAAAGAGAGGCACTTTAAAGGACGCTATCAATATGCTTGCTGCCATAACAAGATATTCAACATACTGTTCGGAGGCAGTATGCAATAAAAGAATTTCCTTGGATGCCATCGGCACAGTGCATGAGTTGGCTCAGATGATCGCTAAAAAGGCTGATATCGAAGTGGCAATAGATCATGCAAACAGGGAAATATCTTTTCTTCCTCCTGCATCGGAAGAGGTTAAACCGAGTTTTTATAAAGGGAAAAATGCGTTATGAGCATAGATAGGCTTACGCGTGAACGGTTGTACAAGGATGAAGCGCTTTTTAATGAGCTTCTTCCCTATGCCCGTTATGACGAGGAGATGGGTATATTTATTCATTCAGATGCCTCCCTTTGGTCAATATGGGAGTTGCGCCCACTAATACTCACCTCTACCTCTGATTCTCAGGCGTTTCAAATATGCAACAATATACAGGAGCTTTTAGATTCCTTTGACCATTCAATATCGGTTCAATTTAACTGGATAGTTACATTTGACATAGAAGACATCCTTAACAAGTCATTGCGCCAATATCCAATATCGGGAATAGCCGGCTGGATGGCGAGACGGTGGATTAGGATGCTTAAAAAGGCATCAAAGAGAGGGTCACTGACTCAGCGTCCGAGAAAAATGAGGCTTTTAGTTGGATTCAGGTATGATCCTCCGTGGAAACGCGGCTCCTTTCTACAAGAGCTTATAAAAAGCCTATCCATACTTATAACCGGCAAAGTTGGGGTTTCGGCGGAGCAGAGGAGATCGGAGTATCTTACATATGCCAATAAGTTCAAAGGAGAGATAGAAGGCAAGGTCGCACGCCTCCGTGATATGGGTTTTGCGCCTCAGCATATAGATGGTCAGGGACTGATAGATCTCCTCTATCCTATATTAAATAGGCGGGCGACCAAAGGCGGCAAGTTTAAAAGAGGATACTCAACGGCTGTACCTGTGCCGCGTTTCTCTCCAAATGAGCTTCTTTCCAACCAGATCTCTGACACTATGGTAAGCCACCCAAGAGCAGGGATCATAAAAAAGGATGGAAGGGTTTACAGGACTGTCTCTATGGTAAAGCCGCCGACCCAGTGCTTTCCGCTTATGATAGCACCTCTGCAGTCTTCACCTTACGAGCATATAATTAGCGTTACCTACTCAAAAGATTCTCAGCAAGCCCAGATAAAGAAACTGGATACCCTCGACAGCACCCTTGGACTAAGGGAATTTACAAGCATGGGAAGGAGCAACCAGAAAATCCAGCACCAGATTAGATCTATAAGGGCTGCTAGAGAAAGCCTCTACAATAACTCAGCTCAAATTGTAAGGATAGGAGTACATCAAACCTTTATATGCCAGACAGAAGATGAGGCTGAACGGGCTACATCTGAAGCTATAGCTGCTTTTCCACAGCTTAACGGGGCTCGCGGCATGATACATGAAATAGCTGATTTGGGTGTTATGATCCATTCTCTTCCCGGTTCATACGATCCTTCTCTTGACGGCCGGGGGTGGACAGTCACAATGAGGTCATCCCGAGCAGTAAGAATGCTTCCTCTATGGGGCAACTGGAAAGGAAGCAAGGGAGCGTTATTTCTCCTTCCAAACCTGTGGAATAGGGAGCTGGTTGGCTTCGATCTCTTTGACTCGAACATAGCTCCCAACGTGCTTATAAGCGGGGTATCTGGAGCGGGAAAGAGCTATCTCCTTAACTTTCTCCTCATAACCCTTAACCGCGGGCATTATTCCACCCTTGCTAACGGCATGAGAATGGAAAGGCCGCCTATCACCTTTGTCTTTGACAAGGGAATGCCGAATCAGCCGTGCGGCTTCGAAAAGATTGCGAGAATTTTCAAAGGTCGTGTCTATGAAGCAACGCCCTCTCGGGCGCCTGCAATGAACTTCTTGGCGCGTTTAGGGGAAACGCCGCACGATCACACTAATGAAGACTTTAAAGATCTCGTTGACATATGCGCAGATATAATCTGCGATATGGCATCTGACAAGAACAACTCCTTAAGCCGACTTCAGGTCGGAGACGTTATAAACGCCCTTCTCGAAGCGCATCGCATATACAG
>RFKT01000160.1 GCA_003694225.1 Candidatus Dadabacteria bacterium | reverse complement strand
GACTATAAGTATGATGGCATGCGGATCTAGAAATCCTCCATCAACATGGATAAGCCCTCTATGGACAGTCTTTGCAACAGCATTTCCTGCAAAGGCTCCTGCCATATTCAATGCAGCCGCTAAAAGCACAGCCTTTATAGGGGAGAGCACTTTCGTTCCAACTATGGTAGCAATCGCATTTGCTGAGTCGTTCCATCCGTTTACAAAATCAAAAAAGAGGGCCACTATGACAACAGTAAGGAGAAGCGGCGAAAGGTGCATAATTTGATCTATCATGGCACTATGTTTCCTTGTAATGGAGTTTTGTTATAATGAGCTGATTTCATTGGCAGTTTTTGCTTAGATTCGGTCACGTGTTTAGGACTACCATCTCTATAGTGTTTGCAACTCGCTGAGTACCATCAAGAGCATCCTCGAGGCAGTCACAGAGCTTATACCACCTTAAAATTTTAATCGGATCGGTCTCTTCGCTAAAGAGTCGGGCAATTGCCTGATTGTGGAGGGAGTCGCCCTGGCTTTCTATATCGTATATCTTAGAAGCAAGCCCAAGGCATTTTTGCCTATTTTTTGGCTCTCTAATTAGTTTAACAGCGTCATTTATAAGTCTTGTGCTATGGAGCAGGAGCTCAGATTGCTTTTTGTATTCTTCTATTGGTTCATCTGCCTTTAACATTACAAAGGTGCTTGCGGCTTCATCTATAAAATCCACTACATCATCTATGCTCGAGCTTAGAGAGTGAATATCTTCCCTCTCTATAGGTGTGATAAATGATTTTGCAAGGAGCTTAAGAAGCTTCCTTGTTGTTTTGTCTCCTTTATGTTCAACTTCGCGAATGGCGCCAACGATCTCTTCCCTTTGGGGTTTCCCGTTACAGAGATCCCTCATAAGTTCAGCCGCCCGTTTCATATTCTCAGCAGCTTCCACGAAAAGATCGAAAAAGAGATCGTTTCTTGGAAAAAGGCTAATCATTTTATTTTCCTCCGAACATTATTGGTGTAAAAGAATACATCCCCCAAATTTGCCTGCCTTATACTTAATTTTTGCATATGGCGCAAGATAGTCGTTTAGTTTGGTAGTTTGACATACTTAGTGTGTTTTAATAGCATATAAAGTTTCATATATAGGCTCGATAATGCTGCCTCTTGCTCGGTCTTAGTCCAGAGGAAATTTTTTTCTAAATTCTTTTTTTTCTGGCTTCATTGTTCCATTTGCATATATCGAATGAAGCCTTTTAAGTTTGAAATGAACAATAGAAACTAGTAGCAATAGATCAAATTTTCAAAGTTTGAAAAGTATAACTAAGATCGGAATCGGTCCACTAGCGTTGTAAAAATTGCAGCAGTTAGCTCCTTTTTCAAATGCTTCCTCAAAAGATATGGAAAGAATGTGTGTTGTCTCTGAATGGTTATTCTAGTTAAGTATTTCGCTTCGTTATAACATTCTAAGTCAATTGAGTGGTTGTTACTTTGGCATGTTCTATTATTCATTAAGTAGATTTCTCCCCATAGCTTCTTTCGTTGTGCTAATATCTTCTCTAGGTAGATCTTCTTTTGTAGCATGTTTATTTAACCCGGGGGAGGATATTTGTATGGAAATTAACAATAAGCCTAATTGGGGGTTCGGGGAAAGGAAGAGATCACTACACACTTTTGTCAAGAAATCACAGATGTCCAAAAGTAGATGGGGAGCAAGGACTAACCCCAGATATAAGACTTATACAATCAAAAACATAAAAGAACTGCCACAGATAGATAGGCTATCTAAAAGCCAGTTGCGAGCTATGGAGGTGGTTTCAGCCGTGCTTCCCTTCAGGACAAACAATTATGTAACAGAGAACCTGATAAATTGGGATGATTTTGCCGATGACCCAATGTTTATCTTGAATTTCCCTCAAAAGGATATGTTAAAGAGCCATCACTTCCGTATGATGGAGGCCGCATTGGCGAAAAGGGATAAAAAAGCCGCCTTGAAAATCGCCAATCAGATTCGGTATGAATTAAATCCCCATCCAGCAGGCCAGCTTCTCCTTAACACGCCTGTTCTGTCTGATGGCACAGTTTTAATGGGGCTTCAGCACAAATACAGAGAGACAGTTCTGTTCTTCCCCTTACAGGGGCAAACTTGCCATGCTTATTGTACCTTCTGTTTTAGATGGCCTCAGTTTGTGGGATTGGATGATCTCAAGTTTGGAATGAAAGAGAGCGAGCTTTTAGTTTCTTACTTAAGAGAGCATAAAGAGGTTTCTGATGTCCTTTTTACAGGCGGTGATCCTATGGTTATGAAGGCCAGAGTGCTTGAAAGGTATATAGATGCCATTTTGGATGCCAACTTGCCCCATGTTCAAACTATAAGAATTGGCACAAAAGCGCTTAGCTATTGGCCTTATAGGTTTACTACAGATAGTGATGCGGATGATGTTATGCGCATCTTTGAAAAAGCGATTGATAAGGGCAAGCATGTAGCCATTATGGCTCATTTTACCCATCCTGTGGAGCTTAGAACGGATGGTGTAAGAGAGGCTATAAAGCGGCTTCACAACGTGGGGATTGAAATCAGGTGCCAGGCTCCTCTTTTAAGGCATATCAACGATTCTGCTGGGTGTTGGGCTGATATGTGGAGGGAAGAAGCCCGTCTCGGAGCAGTTCCCTACTTTACATTTGTGCCTCGGGATACAGGAGCGCAGCACTACTTTTCGGTTCCATTGGCAGAGGGCGTTAAGATTTTTCAGGAAGCGATGGTTTTAGTCAGCGGCATAGGAAGGACAGTAAGAGGATTTAGTATGTCTGCTACACCCGGCAAGGTGCAAGTCTTAGATGTAAGGGAGATGAACGGAGAAAAGGTCTTTGTCCTTAGAATGCTTCAGGGCAGAAATCCTGAGTGGTGTTACAGGGTATTTTTTGCAAAATATGATCCTAAGGCGATTTGGCTTGATGATCTTAAGCCTGCATTTGGAGAGAAGAAGTTCTTCTATGAGGATGAGCTTTCTCAGATGATAGCCGATGCTCAACTTAAAAGGCAGGCGGCAGTGGGAAGTTAGCTTTATATCTTACCTTCCTATTCCGTTTTCTTTAGGTGACACTTTAGTCTTTATTTGATTATTGTTTATGGCTCAATCCTTGCATTATGAGCTGAATGCAGAGAAAAAGTGCATTAGCTATGGAAATTACTGCAAAAATTTCCTAGGCGATAAGAAGCGAGGCGGTTTGGGTAATATTTTTTTTGTTTGGGTTCTTCCAAGTGGGTGTATTTTTCTTGGGTTGTCGCCTTTTTATTTCTCCAAAGGGTTATTCTTATCTTAGCCCTATGGTGCTTCTTTCTCTTTTTACGGTGTATATGTATACTTCAGTGCCAGCATATAAAGAGAAGTTCAAAATAGTATATGATCTGGTGGCGCTCGTTCAACTTCGCTTTGTGGCAATTGCTGAGGAGGCGTACTATATAGATCATGAACAGTATGGAAGTTGTTCAAATGAAGAATGCCTAATGCTTCCCGGCATTGGGAGGTTATCAAAAGGAGTAAAATTAAACATAATCTCTTACGGGCAGAGATATGTAGCAAAGGCTACTCACGTAAAGGGTACTGGACAGGTGTATAAATGGGATAGCGCATTGGGAGGTCTTGTTCCCTAAGACCCAATCAAAGTTGCAGAGAGCTGAACCATTCTTTGTATATCTTTTGCATGAAACGGTACGATTATCCCTAGTATTTTATTCTTTTACCTGCTTTTGGGCTGAGAGGAGAGTTTTTAATGCCTTTATGGGCAGGTAGTATTCCTACTGTGAAAGTATACAAT
>RFKT01000159.1 GCA_003694225.1 Candidatus Dadabacteria bacterium | reverse complement strand
CCTGGTGTTAGATACCACATTATTCGCGGAAAGTTAGAGACCCACGGGGTTGCCAACAGAAAAAAGAGCCGCAGCAGGTACGGAGCAAAGAAGCCGAAGTAAGTTTTTCATTGGAGGGCTGAAAGTGACTAGAAAGAAAAGAGACTTTAGCCGGGAGGTTTTGCCGGATCCTAAGTATGGGGAGGTTATGATTACCCGTACGATTAACCGCATAATGCAAAGAGGGAAGAAGGCTTTAGCAGAGAGGGCAATGTATGAGGCGCTTGATATAGTAGAAAAGAAAACCAACAAGGATCCAGTTGAAGTTTTCTTTACGGCCATTGGAAATATCAAACCAAGCGTTGAAGTGCGTTCCCGAAGGGTTGGTGGAGCTACTTATCAGGTGCCGACGGAGGTAAGGCAGAGGAGACAGGAGACTTTGGCTATAAGATGGCTTGTGCAGGCAATGAACGCCCGCTCAGAGAGGAGGCTCGCTGACAGGCTTGCAAATGAAATCTTGGATGCCGCAAATAACCGCGGGGGGGCGGTTAAAAAGAGAGAAGACACTCACAAAATGGCAGAGGCGAATAAAGCGTTTGCTCATTTTAGGTGGTAGGAAAAACGTGGGCAGCAGGGAATTTATAAGCAGATACTACAGATTTTAAGATGCAGAAGAGAGATTTAAGTAAGACGCGAAATATCGGTATTATGGCGCATATTGACGCCGGTAAGACTACTACAACTGAGAGGGTCTTGTACTACACAGGTGTGAATTACAAGATCGGTGAGGTTCACGATGGCGCTGCAACTATGGATTATATGGAGCTTGAACAGGAAAGGGGTATTACAATTACATCAGCTGCAACCTCGTGTGAATGGAGTGGCTCACAGGGGCAATACGATAAGCACAATATAAATATTATTGATACCCCTGGTCATGTTGATTTCACCATCGAGGTCGAGAGAAGTTTGAGGGTTCTTGATGGAGGTATAGTGATCTTCGATGCAGTTAATGGAGTTGAGCCTCAATCAGAAACTGTTTGGCGGCAGGCAAATAAATTTAGTGTGCCGAGGATTTGTTTTATCAATAAGATGGATAAAGCAGGCGCTGATTTCACAGGAGCTGTTCGATCTATAGTTGAAAAGCTGGGAGCAAAACCTGTCCCTGTACAGTTGCCTATAGGAGCGGAAGGGCACTTTAAGGGGGTTGTGGACTTGGTCGAACAAAGGGCTATTGTCTACTCGGAGGATGACGCTTTTGGATCCAGATTTGAAATTGTAGAGATCCCTGATGATATGCGAGAAGAGGTTGATGAGGCCAGAAACCACCTATTGGAGGTAGTAGCTGAATCAGATGAAACTCTTCTTGATAAATTTCTAGGTGGAGAAGAGCTGTCCCCTGATGAGATAAAGTCTGCTCTTAGGAAGCTTACACTGGATAAGGAGGCTTTCCCGGTATTTTGCGGGAGTGCCTTTAAGAATAAGGGCATACAACCGCTACTTGACGGGGTGATAGAGTATCTTCCATCACCAGTTGATCTTCCGCCGGTAAAGGGCACAGATCCTTCTGATGAGAGTATAGAGCTGGAGCGTAAGGTTGGATGTGGCGATCCTCTGTGCGCTTTAGCGTTTAAGATTGTAACAGATCCTTATGTTGGGGTTCTTACCTTTATACGGGTTTATTCCGGTGTTATAGAGTCTGGCAGTACAATTTTGAATTCTACCACGGGGAAGAAAGAGCGCGTTGGACGTTTGGTCAAGATGCATGCTGACAATAGAGAGGAGGTTAAGGCTATTTACGAAGGAGATATAGGGGCGATTGTGTCAATGAAGGAGTCTCATACAGGGGACACCCTATGCGATGTAGATAATCCTATAATCCTTGAGAGCATACATGCGCCTGAGCCGGTAATATCAATTGCTATAGAGCCTAAAACCCGGGCAGATGAGGAAAAGATGGGGATTTCGCTATCAAAGCTGGCCAAAGAGGATCCTTCCTTAAGGCTATCTATTGATAAGGAAAGCGGGCAAACGATAATTTCCGGTATGGGAGAGCTTCACCTTGAGGTTGTAAAACAGAGGCTTTTAAGGGAGTTTGGCGTTGATACGAATGTTGGAAAACCTCAAGTGGCCTACAGGGAAACGGTCACATCCTCGGTTGAACATGAGGTTAAATATGCTAAGCAGACCGGCGGCCGCGGGCAATATGGACATGTTCACTTACGGATTGAACCTCTGGAGAGAGGGGCAGGATTTGAATTCGTCGATGAGATTAAAGGTGGAATTATACCAAAGGAGTATATCCCTGCGGTCAAAGCAGGGGTTGAAGATGCCCTTGAGGGAGGTGTGTTGGCTGGTTATCCGGTAATTGACGTTAGAGTTACTCTGTTTTTCGGAAGTTTTCACGAGGTTGATTCTAGTGAAATGGCGTTTAAGATTGCAGCATCTCTCTGTGTTAAGGAAGGGTGCAAGAAGGCTGGACTTCAGATCTTGGAGCCTATTATGAAGATTGAGGTTACAAGTCCTGAGGATTTTGTGAGCAATATAGTTGGAGATCTTAATCGCCGAAGAGGTCATATTCAGGGGATGGAGCCTAAAGGAGGCGCTCAGATTATTAGGGCGCTGGTTCCATTAGCTGAGATGTTTGGGTATGCTACAGACCTCAGATCTATGTCTCAGGGAAGAGCAGGATTTTCGATGGAGTACGATCATTACGCTCCTGTTCCGGCAAATGTGCAGGAGAGTATGATTGTAAAATAGAAGTGGTAGTATGATTGTTAATTGAAAGTGTGTTAGTATGATGGCTTTGTTGTCTTTATATAAACAGGGAGCATAAGATGAGTAAAGAAAAATTCGAAAGGTCCAAACCGCACGTTAATGTTGGTACCATCGGTCACGTTGACCATGGTAAGACAACCTTGACAGCTGCAATAGTAAACTATCAGGCGAAGAAGAATCTCGCTGAAGCAAAGAGCTACGGCGAAATCGCCAAGGGAGGCACTGTAAGGGATGAAACCAAGACAGTCACGATTGCCTCTGCTCATGTTGAATATGAGACAGAGAACAGGCACTATGCCCATGTTGACTGCCCAGGTCACGCTGATTATGTGAAGAATATGATTACGGGGGCAGCCCAGATGGATGGAGCCATCCTTGTTGTTAGTGCAGCTGATGGGCCTATGCCGCAAACCCGAGAGCATATTCTTCTGGCTCGTCAGGTTGGTGTTCCTTACATTGTTGTATATCTCAATAAGGTTGACCTCGTTGACGATGAAGAACTCCTTGAGCTTGTAGAAATGGAGGTTCGAGACCTCCTCACAGAGTATAAGTTTCCTGGAGATGATGCCCCTGTTATTAAGGGAAGCTCTCTTAAGGCGCTCAACGGGGATGATGACGAACTTGGAGTGAAAAGCATAGAGCGGCTTTTAGCTGCTCTTGATGAGTACATTCCTATTCCTGAACGTGAGATTGATAAGCCGTTCTTAATGCCTGTGGAAGATGTGTTCTCAATTCAAGGTAGGGGAACTGTGGCTACCGGAAGGATTGAGCGTGGAACTATTAAAGTAGGAGAAGAGGTGGAAATAGTAGGTCTTAGGGAGACCAGAAAGACTACTGTTACAGGCGTTGAGATGTTCAGAAAGCTTCTCGATGAGGGACAAGCAGGCGACAATGTTGGATGCCTGCTTCGAGGCCTTAAGAGGGAAGAGGTAGAAAGAGGGCAGGTCCTTGCCGCTCCTGGAACTATTACTCCGCACACAAAGTTTAAGGCGGAGGCTTATATATTGACCCAAGCTGAGGGTGGAAGGCACAAACCTTTCTTTAATGGATATAGGCCTCAGTTTTATTTTAGGACAACGGATGTAACAGGCACTATTAAATTGCCTGAAGGTGTGGAGATGGCCATGCCGGGCGACAACATTACTATTGAAGTTGAGCTAATTCAACCTATAGCGATGGAGCAGAAGGTGCGGTTTGCTATCAGGGAGGGTGGAAAGACAGTTGGAGCTGGCGTCGTTGCTGAGGTGATTGAGTAGGCTCTTATATCCGCTCCCTGTTTTGCTGCGCGATGTTTTACGTGCGGTTAAGGAGGATGGGGCCGAGATGAGCTCGGCCCCCAAGTTAAAAGGTAGTTTTGGTGTGATAGAATTATGTTAGGCGGACAGAAGATACGGATAAGATTGAGAGGATACGACCATAAGCTGTTGGATGCAGCGGTTACGGAGATTGTCCAGATAGTAAGAAGGACTGGCGGACGTGTCGCCGGCCCTCTTCCGCTTCCAACAAGAGTTGAGCGGTTTACTGTAAACAGATCTCCTCATGTTGATAAAAAATCTAGGGAGCACTTTGAGATACGCACCCACAAGAGATTGCTGGATATATTAGAGCCAACACAACAGACAATAGATGATCTTGGAAAGCTTGAGCTTTCTACAGGGATAGATGTTGAGATTAAGCTGCAATAGCGCAGGTTGGGATATGTTGAGATGCACTATGGCGAGCAAGGCTTAGAAAGTTAGGAGGAAAGATGAGCTCCAAACAGTATAGAGAAGGGCTATTGGCTAGGAAATTAGGTATGACACAGGTGTTCGATGAGAATGGAGAATGTGTGCCCGTGACTGTGCTACAGGCCGGCCCCTGTGTTGTTTTAGATATTAAAACTGTTGACAAGCATGGCTATAGCGGAGTGCAGTTTGGTTTTATTAAAAAGAAACAGCAGAGGACAAATAAACCTATGATGGGACACTTTGCTAAGGCAGGCAAAGGGGCTTTTCGCCATGTAAAGGAAGTTAGGTGTAATGTTGAAAAACTTGGATGGGAGATAGGTCAAGAAGTAAAAGCTCCCGACATCTTTGTTGATGGTGAATTAGTGGATGTAACGGGTGTTTCTATTGGTAGGGGATTTTCTGGGGTTGTGAGAAGGTTTGGCGTTAAAGGACAGCCTGCCACGAGGGGCACGCATGAAGTGCGTAGAAATATCGGTGCAATTGGATGTAGGAAATTCCCAGGCAGGGTTTTGAAGAATCAGAAGATGCCCGGAAGGTATGGTGGCAAAAGGGTTACGGTGAAGAACTTAAAGATTGTAAAGGTTGATGGAGATGACAATCTTATTTTGGTGCGCGGCGGTGTGCCAGGCCCAAAGAATGGAATTTTAGTTGTAAAGAAAGCGGTGTCTAGGTTTGTCGAGGAGAGTTCAGATAAGGCCGCTTAGAGAAACGAACAACACTGGAAAAGAAGAGAGATGGAAATTAAGTGTAAGATCATAGACGAAACAGGTAAGGAGAAGGGTGAGCTTCAATTAAACCCTGCAGTCTTCGGGGCTCGAGTAAGCGGCGGTACTGTGCACCAAGTAGTGCGATGGCAGTTGGCAAAGCGCCGTTCTGGGACACACTCAACCCTTACTAGGGGGATGAAAAAAGGAGGGGGCTCTAAGCCTTGGAGGCAGAAAGGGCTTGGAAGGGCGAGAGCGGGCTCGAGAAATTCTCCCGTATGGGTAGGGGGAGGAGTGGCGCATGGGCCGCAACCTAGAGATTATGAATTTAAAATCCCAAAAGGGATTAGGAAAAAAGCTCTGTGTGGCGTGATATCCCACAGAGTGCATAGGGGAAGGTTCGTTGTAGTAGATAAGGTTGGAATCAAGGAGGGCAAGACCAAAGAGATGGTTTCATTTTTAGAGAAGGCTGGCTTGCCGAAGAGCACGCTTATTGTTGGAGATGAGGATCTTTCTTTGGTTGAGAGGTCTGCGAGGAACATTAAAGGAGTTGATGTCATAAGTGTGAATGGCGTGAATGTGTATGATGTACTTAGGCATCAGTACGTTGTTGTATGTAGGGAAGCATTGCAAAGGCTCGAGGATAGATTGGCTTAGCTGAAACAAGATAGATTTTGATGGGAATGTGAGATGGCGAGGAAGCAGAAATCAGAAGCAAAGGCGGCTGATTATCAAATGATAATCAAGCCCGTTGTAACAGAGAAGTCCTCTATTATCGGTGAGCTTGGCGGCAGGTATGTTTTTAAGGTGAAGAGAACAGCTACCAAAACAGAGATAAAGGAGGCTATAGAGAGAATTTTTGATGTTCATGTAGAGCGGGTCAACACATTGAATATGATTGGAAAGCCAAAGAGGAATATTAGAAGGTTTGGAAGGCGCGCTTCTTATAAGAAGGCGTATGTTACCCTGAGGGAAGGGGAGAGCATAAATGTGGTTGAAGGATTATAGGAAGAAATTGCTTATGGAAACTGTTTGGCTATTAGCTGATTGTCGCGCAGTGGAATTTTTGGAGTGATTGAAGATGGCGTTAAAAACGTTTAAACCTTATACACCGTCCCGCAGGATGTATAGCGTGGCTGATTTTTCGGGGCTTACTAAGAAAAAGCCCGAGAGGTCTCTCCTTCGTCCTCTGAGGCTTACAGGAGGAAGGAACAATCTAGGAAGGGCTACAAATATAAATAAGGGCGGTGGCCATAAGAGAAGGTATCGCGTCATAGATTTTCGCCGAAATGATAAGGTGGGAATACCGGCTAGAGTTGCCGCAATAGAGTACGATCCTAACAGATCTGCGAGGATAGCACTTCTGTTTTATAAAGATGGAGAAAAGAGGTATATCCTTGCTCCGCAGGGGCTTACTGTTGGGCACGAGGTTGTGGCTGGAGAAAACGCGGACATAAAACCTGGCAATGCCCTTCCGCTTAAGAACATACCTGTTGGAACAGTTGTTCACAATATAGAGCTTTATGTAGGGCATGGAGGACAGCTTGCGCGGTCAGCCGGAACTTCAGCTCAGCTACGAGCGAAAGAGGGCAAGTATGGACAGCTTGTATTGCCATCGGGTGAGGTAAGAAAAGTGCTACTTGAATGTTACGCGACCATAGGGGTAGTGGGAAATTCTGATCATCAGAATATTAAGCTTGGCAAAGCAGGTCGTAGTAGGTGGCTAAATCGGAGACCGCATAACAGGGGTGTTTCTAAAAACCCGGTTGATCACCCTATGGGCGGAGGAGAGGGTAGAAGCGCAGGAGGGCGTGCGCCATGTTCGCCAAAGGGCATACCGGCTAAGGGGTTTAAAACAAGGAATAACAAGAGAACTGATAAGTTTATAGTTAAACGTAGAAGGAAAAAGAAACGCTAATTTTTATAGTAGGTGAGGAGGAAGCTATGCCTCGATCGCTAAAAAAGGGCCCATTTGTTGATGATCACCTAATGAAATGGGTGGAGAGGGCTAAGTCTGGTCAGCATAAGGGCGTTATTAAGACATGGTCTCGCAGGTCGACTATTACACCTGATATGCTAGGGCTTACTATAGCTGTCCATAATGGAAAGAAGTTCATACCGGTTTTTATTACAGAAAATATGGTGGGACATAAGCTTGGCGAGTTTGCCCCGACAAGGACATTTCATGGCCATGCCAAAGGGAGTAAAAAGTAGCGCAAGATTAATAGGCTTTTTGAGAGTGAGTGTTCTATGACAGAAGAGAAAACAAAAGAGAGGACAGAGGAAGAGGTAGAAGGGACTAACGACGTGGACCCTGTAGAGGGGAATGTGGTTCAAGTCCGCAAGAGAAAGAAAAAACCTCATCCACGCAAAAATCTCCAAGGCGGGTTGGTGAAGGTATCCTTGCGGCAGGTAAGGATCTCTCCTAGGAAAGCCCGTTTGGTGCTTGGGCTTATCAAGGGAAAGCAGGTTGGAGAGGCTCTAAATATTTTAAGATTTACCCCGAAAAAGGGAGCGAGACTCGTTGAGAAACTCTTGCTTTCGGGCATAAGCGCTGCTAGGGAGAGGTTTAATGCGGATACGGATGCTCTGTGGGTTACCGGAGGCTGGGTTGATATGGGAAAGACGATGATGAGGTATATGCCTAGGGCGCATGGAAGAGCTACCCCGATAAGGAAACGCTCTTCTCATATTACTTTGTTTTTGGATGAAATCTAGTTGTTGACTGCAATGAATTGTTTAGAAAAAGGATGAGTTGATGGGACAAAAAGTACACCCTATAGGTTTAAGGCTTGGTATTATCGAGAACTGGCGCTCGAAGTGGTATGGCCACAAGGACTTCGCGCGGTTTATCGGGGAAGATTTCGAGATCAGGAAGTATGTCCATAAGAGGCTAAAGGCGGCTGGTATATCGAAATTGGAGATTGAAAGGGCTGCTTCTAGAGTTAAGATTAATATTCATTCCGCAAAACCGGGGCTTATCATAGGGAGGCGTGGAAAGGATATTGAGGATCTGAGGAGGGATCTCAATGGGCTGATTCGGAAGGATATAAGCCTAAATATAATTGAGATTAGAAAACCGGATCTCGATGCAAAGCTTGTGGGAAACAATGTGGCATTTCAGATTGAAAGAAGAGTCAATTATAGGCGTGCTGTAAAGGACGCTATTGCGAGAACAATGAGGATGGGAGCAGAGGGTGTGAAGATTAAGGTGTCTGGTAGGCTTAATGGAGCTGAGATAGCCCGTAGGGAGACTTATAAAGAAGGGCGAATACCCCTTCACACCTTGCGTGCTGAGATCGATTATGCTCTTTCTGAGGCAAGGACGACATATGGTGTAATAGGAATCAAAGTGTGGATATTTAAAGGCGAGAAGTTTTCTCCTGGGGAGGAAGTGCCCGTAGAGGCATTACAGGTATAATTTTGTTATTGCATGATAGGGAGTTGAGAAATGTTATCCCCAAAAAAGATTAAGCATAGAAAGGCAATGAAAAGGCTTCGGCATGTGAGGGGAGTTGATAATAGAGGGTGCGAACTGAGTTTTGGAGAGTTCGGACTGAGGGCACTTAAGGGTGGATGGATATCTAATCGACAGATAGAAGCCGGGCGTGTGGCGATTACTAGAAAGGTGAAGCGGGGAGGGAAGATGTGGATTAGGATTTTCCCAGATCATCCACTCACTTCTAAGCCTGCTGAAGTGAGGATGGGGAAAGGAAAGGGG
>RFKT01000158.1 GCA_003694225.1 Candidatus Dadabacteria bacterium | reverse complement strand
TTGAAACAGATTCCCGTCTTTTAACGTTGCCTTGTGATTGATTAATCCCCGCAGCCTCAGGGTTAGCTGTAAGATTAGACACGACTCCAGGTATTCCCCCCTTCTCCTCCGTACCCACTCTTTCTTCAATTGTTTTTTCTGATCGGGCCACCTGTCCGCCAGGGTCGTAACTCTCTTCCTGTTTTTCCACCATTGAAAAATCCAAATCTGCCGTAACCCTTGCTATTACTTTGTCTGGACCCAGCACTTTGGCAAGCATTGATTCAATGCGCTTTACATATGCTTCTTCTACAGCGTGTTGATACTGTATTTGAGTTGCATCTGCTCCAAATGGCTCTTCCTTCTTTTTAATCCTATCGCTCAAAGGATTTCCATGAGTGTCAACAATAGTTACATCCTCAGGGTTCAGCCCCTCTATACTGCCAGCAACCAAATTGGCTATTCCCTTTATCTGCTTTTTTGTAAGCTCTCCTCCCGGCTTTAGTTTCAACAGCACAGATGCCGTAGGCTTATTTTGCTTCCTTGCAAAAACAGTCTTATCAGGCTGAGCGACATGCACTCGCGCTGCTACAACGCTATCTAAAGACGCGATAGTCCTTTCCAGCTCCCCCTGTACAGCGCGGATAAATTTAAGCTTTTCTACAAAGCCGGTAGCAACAAAGCTTGTTGAATCGAAAAGCTCAAACCCGACTGTCCCTCCCTTGGGTATTCCTTCAGAGGCCAATGCAAGCCTTGTTTCCTGCACAAGCTCTGGCGGAGAAACAGCTATTATGTCCCCTTTGCCTCTTACCTGATACTTTATGTTGTGAGATTTTAAGTATTCGACCACTGCGGCCGCATCCGCAGGCTCTAGATCTGAATAAAGCACAGAGTAGTCAGGCCTTGTAGCCCATTGGGCAACATACACAATTCCCCAAATGGAGCCTATAATTATTACCGGCAAAAATATCTTTTGAGAAAGCGGAAGCTTCATGAAGTTAGCTGTCAACTGCGCTAATATCGCTCCCGGATCCAAGGCAGATGCCACTGTTTTTCCTCCCTACCTAAAGAACCTTATCCATTAAGCCACGCAACCTGCGACACACTATTATTACGATACAAATTGTCAGATCTGAGTTCTAATTATCTCCTGGTATGCCCTTACAATTTTCCCTCGCACCGCGTTCATTAACCTGAAAGCTATATCAGCCTTCTCTAAGGCAATCATAGCATCGTGTGTGCTGACATTTGCATCTCCTGTAAAAAGCCCCTCTATTTTCTTATCCGCTTCTTTTTGCAAAGCATCAACATCTCTGATAGCTTTCTTCAAAAAATCACCAAATCCTTCTGCTTCTTTTGTTTTTTGCTCTGTTTTTGTCTTATCGCCTATTTCCTTTGCAGACAAAGCCTTTTTGTAAGCGCTGATCCCTGCTATGCTCATATACACCTCCTAAAAAACTACACTAACCACTAATAAACTGTAGCTATTCTCCTCGCTCTTCTTGTCATATCGCTTGTAGTCCTCATGGCTGCTATGTTTGCCTGATACAGCCTTGAGGCAGTCATTAAATCTGTCATTGACTGAACAACATTTATGTTGGGATAAGCAACATAGCCGTTTTCATCTGCATCCGGGTGCCCAGGCTGATAAACCATCTTAGGCGGAGAGTTGTCTTCTACAACAGCTTTCACAACAGGTTTGATCATAGTCATATTGTCAAGAGCATCCTGAAAGCTCTTTTCAGGCTTTGCCACAATAACAACATCCCTTCTTTTATATGGCCCCCCTTCAGGAGTTCTTGTTGTTTGGGCATTTGCTATGTTGCTTGCAATCGTATTAACCCTAAGCCTCATAGCACTTAAGCCTGCAGAGAGTATGTCAGATATATCAGCCATAATTACCTCTGTGCGAATCTAATAGCCATTCTCATCATTCTGAGCTTTTTCCTCAAAATAGCAGCTGCATTGTTATATTTGCCGCTATTTTGAAGGAGCTTTCCAAATTGGATATCAATATCTACGTTATTGCCGTCAGCCTTTGTTGCTCCAGAGAGATCTGGGACTATCCTTGCCGATTCCGATTCTCCAAGGTCCATATGGAGGCTATTGGTTTTGACTAGATCCGATCTGTGTCTCTGGAAGGCTTTGTCAAGCTCGGCGCCGAAATCAAACTTCATTGCTCGATACTGGGGAGTATCAGCATTGGCTATATTGCTTGCTATGGTCTTATGCCTTTTCCATGTAAGATCCATTACCTTTTGGAGCGCAGGCACTGTTCGATCGAATATTCCGTCCAATACAGCCATCTCTATCCTCTTGGAAAAATCCCTGTAAACACTCTCTGCAAATCTTGTGCATAAGGAACATGGGATCTGGCTCAATATTTTCAGGAGGTTATAAATTCTTTGCCACAGGGTATGTCAAAAATTTGGCTGTAGGATCTTGAATTTCCGACTGAATACAGGAAGCGTAAGCTGCATATCAAATGTGGAGCGGGAGACGAGATTCGAACTCGCGACCCTCAGCTTGGAAGGCTGATGCTCTAGCCAACTGAGCTACTCCCGCATATATTATTGACATTCCTATTTACATTATTTGACCATAGACAGCAAACACCAGCAAAGGACACCCAGATCTGCAAAAAGGCCAACATGTTGATTTTGCAGCTACTTCTTCAATAGCAAAGGGACACGCAGATCTCTCCTAAGTGGAGGAGCCCCGCACCTTTCTTGGAGGAGAAGACAACCCCCTGCATTTGCAGGAAAAAGTTACCCTGTACCTTTTTGAAGGAACGATTTCCTTACCTTTGGAGAAAGGAAAAAAGTAACCCCGTACCATTTGTTCATTTGTTTATTGCGAGGAACCGGAATAAAAGAGCGCCCAATATGCAGGCAAGATGCCTGCGCTCCATAAGTAGCCCCGCACCTTTCTTGGAGGAGAGACAACCCCCTGCATTTGCAGGAAAAAGCTACCCTGTACCTTTTTGAAGGAACGATTTCCTTACCTTTGGAGAAGGGAAAAAGTAAGGAGAAAAGTAACCCTGTACCTTTGCGAAGGCAAAGAAGTTTATGAAGAAATTCAGTAAATTACCGAGGATAGGATCTGCTAAAGTTGCTAAAGTTAAGTTTGAGTTCACCGCCCCTTTGCATAGCCATACTCGTTAAGCTTATTGCGCAATGTTCTTATGGATATCCCTAAAAGCTTTGCAGCCTGAGTCCTATTGTTCCCTGTTGCCTTTAGCGTCTCTAATATCAGCCTTTTTTCCATCTCAGAAACTGTCAATCCAGACCTTATAATAAGATCCTGAGAATCATCCTCCTCTTTTCTATCCTCCTGTCGGTTGTCCTTTTCTACAACCACTTCTGAAGAAAGATTGCCTGTTTTTGGTAGGAAAAAATGCGCCCCTTTAATGTGACTATCCCCACGAGAGAGAATACTCGCACGCTTTACAGCATTTTGTAGCTCCCTTACATTGCCCGGCCAACTATATCGCTCAAGCTCCACTAAGACATCGTGAGGGAGCGCCCACCCGCCATCTTTCAGATATTCATTCATAAAGTGCTCTACCAAAAGCTTTATATCACCTTTACGCTCCCTCAAAGGAGGCAGGGTGATAGGGATAACATTTAGCCTGTAATAGAGATCCTCTCTAAACTTCCCTTGCCTTACCATCTCTTCCAAATTTCTGTTGGTTGTGGCAATAACCCTAACATCGACAGAGATAGGTTCGCGCCCCCCCACCCGGTCGACCTCTTGCTCCTGCAACACCCTCAAAAGCTTCGCTTGCAACGCAATATCCATCTCGGAAATTTCATCCAGAAGGATAGTTCCCCCATGCGCAAGCTCAAACTTACCAGGTTTTGCTGACTGCGCTCCTGTAAACGCTCCCTTCTCATGCCCAAAGAGCTCGCTTTCAAGCAAATTCTCCGGCAAAGCAGCGCAATTTACCGCCACAAATGCCTGTTTTCTCCTTGGGCTTGAATGGTGAATAAATCTTGCCATCACTTCCTTCCCTGTCCCAGACTCCCCCTGTATAAGCACTGTTGCATCACTCTGAGCAACCGCTTCGGCTATCTCAATGATCCGAATCATGCTTGGATCTCTGGTTATTATACTCCCTCTCTTCTTCTTTCCTTTTAAGGGAGCGGCTTCCAAAGTCCCGCTATTAAGTGCAAAAACTCTCTTAACTACCCTTTCCAGGTCTCCTACAGAAAAAGGTTTCGTAATAAAGTCCGCTGCCCCCATCTGCATTGCTTTCACAGCTCCATCAATAGTTCCATAGGCAGTTATCATAATAAACGGTACATTTTTTCCCTCTTCCTTGATTTTTGAAAGTAGCTCATCACCGCTCATAACAGGCATATTTTGGTCTGAAATAACCAGATCTACTATTTCTCTGCTAAAAATCTCCCATGCCATCCCTCCATCTCCGGCAATCAGCACATCATAGCCCTTCTTGCTTAAGGCAGACTTTAAAGCAACCTGCATCCTTTCATCATCGTCAACAACTAAAATCTTCTTTTTTTCACTCAAACTCATCTTTATACCCCCAACAATTTACATTAAATTTCCTTTCTTATTCGCACGGAAATGCTACCCTAAAAATCGCTCCCTTTGCCGAATTCACCGCTTCAATCTCGCCGCCATGTTGGTGAATTATCTTCTTTACTATTGCCAACCCCAATCCAGTACCTTCCTTCCGTCCGGAGACAAACGGCTCAAAGATCCTTCCGAGCAAATGAGATGGTATTCCTCCACCAGTGTCTTCGAGAAAAATTTCTACTTTAGAAACAGGTTCACAGAGAAACTTCGTTGAAATGGAAATTAAACCATCCTCTTTGATGGCTTGAATAGAGTTTTGAATCAAATTGCGAAACACCTGCCGGATAGACTCTGGGTTTGCAAGAATCATACGCTCACCATCTGGCATAAAATCTATCCTTATCTTCCTCTTCTTCAACTCCTCGCCAAACTGTCCAATGATTTCTTTAATTATAGAATTTACGAGCACAGGCGCCTTTTTGCTAGCATCATCCTTCGCAAATCCCAATATATTTGACACAACCCTATCTAGGCTATCTATTCCCTTTTCTATTTCACAAACTAGCTCCAAAGGCTCAGACGCGCCTGAAAGCTCCTCTTTCAGAAGGGAGACAAAGAGCTTGATTGATCCAAGAGGATTTCTGACTTCATGCGCCAAGGCCGCAGCAGTTTCTCCTAAAGCCACCATCTTTTCTGACCTTCTAATCTCCTCCTCTTTTTTCCTTAGCTCCTCCCTTAACATCGCTACTTCGCGTTTAAGAGCCATGTATTTCTCTTGAAGTCTAGCGCTTGATGACTCAAAGTGCCTAAAAGCGTCAAATATGCTATTTAGTTCAGCAACACTAAGGCTCTTATCCATGTTCACCTCACTATTAACCTAGCTTTCCTCTCCACATTTTCCCACTCATACTCCTCTGCCCTAGCATTTAATAATATGACCCAAGGATCGGAAGATGGATATTTTTCTGATGTTGCCTTTCTTAGCTTTGCTACTTCTGCCTTCTGATCCAGCCCTATATAGCCAATCATCAAAGCATAGTTCACCCAACTGTCGAGAAACTCATCAGGGAATTGCTCCTTTCCTTTATTGAGCCAAAATACCAACCTTTCAAAATCCTCCTTCTCCAAGGCTATCAATGCCAAAAGCCTAATCGCTAATGGACTTTTAACGCTATACAAAGGGATCTTTTTAAGGTTTCTGGAGGCTTGCTCGTACTTGCCTATATTATACTGAACCCACGCAACAGCATAGAGCCCATCCACCTTATCTTCGCCGTTAAGGCGTTTAACAGCCGCGGTATAACTTTTTTCTGCTTTTGCATATTTTCTAAGCTTTAGATAGCTGTCGCCCATAAGCATAAGGATCTGCCCTTTGAGAGGGCCTTCTCCATTAAGTAGTTTTAACGCACTTTCACAATATTCTATACACAGGTTAAAATTCCCACTCTGAAATTCAATAACCGCCTTGGAAAAGAATATGCGGACCTTATCTAATGGCGTTAAGTCATGCTTTAGCTCTCCTAGTTCAATAGCCCTGTCAAACTCCTCCTTCGCATAGTTGGAGAGCCCCAATGCCCAAGCGCTTTTTGCAGCTGCAACAGCGCTGGACGTCGTTCTCCTACGCCTTGGCATCTTCTCATAAATTTCTAATGCAGCCAGATATTGTTTGTTTGCCATTGCCTTTTCAACATCCACTGGCATCTGGCACGACCCACTGCCTGCCCATACTGCGGCAACAATTGCTACTTCAAATAATGAAAGGATGGTTTTATACATGCCTTGCTTAGCTCCTTTCATCCTTTAACTATTCTTTGTTTTGATTATCTCTACTGCGGCAGCAAGCCCCTTTTTCTTAATCTTCTCAACAAGAGTTGTCCTGTTAAGGTTCAAAAGCTTTGCCGCTGCCTTCTTGTTCCCCTTGGTTTTCTCCAGAGCCAAGCTGATTAGTTTTACCTCGAATTCATTTACCAAACTGTTAAAATCAATTCCCTCATCTGGGATCGAAGATACCTCTGGAGTCAAATTGGTGGCAGCATTATTTGCTCGTATGTAGTCGGGTAATTCATTTACAGATACAGTGTGGCCGTCGCACAACACAGCAAGCCTTTCAATTAAATTCTCCAACTCCCGCACATTTCCCGGCCAATCATAAGCGCGAAGG
>RFKT01000157.1 GCA_003694225.1 Candidatus Dadabacteria bacterium | reverse complement strand
TATTAAGGACTTTATATCCACCGTCTCTACTCAGAGCTGCTCTTTGAAATTCCTAACAGGTTAAAACCGCAATCAACATATGTAACCTCTCCAGTAATGCCAGAGCTTTCGTCGCTCAAGTAAAAGCAAACCACTTTCGCCACATCATCCTGAGAAACATTCCTCTTAAGGGGGGCCATTTCAGCAAACTCCTTTAACATCTCCCGGAATTTGGGGATACCTGAAGCGGCTAAAGTCTTTATAGGGCCTGGAGATACGGCATTAACCCTGATATTTTCGGTCCCCAAATCATCAGCCAAATACCTAACACTTGCCTCAAGCGCTGCCTTTGCAACGCCCATAACTTTATAACTTGGAACAACCCGAACAGAGCCGAGATACGTCATGGTTACAATTGAACCCCCTTCCTTCATGAGATCGCGCCCGCGCCTTGCAAGCGCAACAAGCGAATAAGCCGATATATCCAGAGCAGTCTTAAAGCCCTCCCTGCTTGTCTCGACAAACCTCCCCTTAAGATCCTCCGCCTCAGCGTAAGCAATGGAATGAACAATCCCATCTAGCGAGCCCCATTTATAGGAAAGGCTACTGAAAAGGTTATCTATATCGCTATCTGAAGTTACATCACATCTAAAGACATCCTCACATTCTATCTCTTCAGCCAGCGGTCTTAGTCTTTTCTCGATCGCTTCGTTGGCGTATGTAAGGGCAATCTGAGCACCTCTATTTTTAAGGCTTTTAGCCACAGCCCAGGCAATACTTTTCTGATTTGCAACGCCAAGGATAAGTACCTTTTTCCCCTCTAACATAAGGACTATTCCACAAAGTTTCCGTCTTCTTTACGCAGTTGAAGTTTGTTCTCCTTCCCCACTTTCGCTCTTAGCCTCACTACCTGTAGCGCCATCTGCCGATTTTTTGGTTCTCCTTGGCTGCTTAACAGAATCAACAAGTTCAATTACTGCCATCTCTGCGCTATCTCCTGGCCGAATCCGGGAACGTACGATACGAGTATATCCACCATCTCTATCCTGATACCTTGGGCCGATCTCCTCAAAAAGCTTCTTAACAACACTTTTATCAAAGAGATAATCATAAGCCCGTCTGCGAGCCGACAATGTGTCATTTTTCGCCAGAGTGATATACTTCTCTACAACAGGCCTTAAAGCCTTCGCCTTGGCAACTGTTGTCTCACACCTCTCATGCTTAATAAGAGATGTAACCATATTCCGCAACAGGGCACGCCGATGTGCCACAGACCTATTTAGCTTCCGATAGCCGTGACCGTGTCTCATAAATTCTGCCTCAATTCAAACTCACGTTACCACATCCACCTATAATAGCGCCGCTTTTCAGATTTCCTTCCCTACAAACTAAAGTCCATCATCTAACGCAACTTCTCGAGCGCGAGCTTCCAGCTCTTCGCGAGAAGGAAAATTTTCCAACTTCATCCCCAGACTTAATCCCATCTTGCTTAAGATATCCTTAATCTCATTAAGGGACTTTCGGCCAAAATTCTTGGTTCTTAACATTTCAGCCTCTGTTCTCTGCACTAACTCACCTATAAACTTAATGTCAGCATTCTCAAGGCAATTAGCGCTTCTAACGCTTAACTCTATCTCCTCAATCCTTCTAAAGAGATTTGGATTAAACTGCTCTTTGGGCTCTTCTTTTTCCTCCTCATGCACTTCTTCAACTATATAATCTCCAACAAAGATACTCAGCTGATCCCTAAGAATATGCGAAGCCTCTGCAACAGCGGTGCGAGGATCGATGCTCCCGTCAGTCCATATCTCCATAGTGAGCTTGTCATAATCTGTCCTCTGACCGACTCTGGCATTAGTCACCACATGATTTACCTTCCTAATCGGAGAAAATATAGAATCAAGGAAAATAGTCCCTATCGGCGCATCTTCCTCCTTGTTCTGCTCGCTTGTCACATAGCCGCGCCCTTTTTTGATAGTCAAGTCAGCTTTAAACGTTACCCCGTCTCCCAATGTGGCAATAAGCAAATCAGGGTTAACTACCGTAAACCCATCTCCTTGTATCATTCCTGCAGTAAGCTCACATGGCCCAGAAACCTCTATCCGTCCAGTTGCCTGGGACTTATCCTCCATAATAAAAACGACATCCTTAAGGTTAAGCACGATCTGCGTCACGTCTTCCTTCACGTTATCTATCGTAGAAAACTCATGCATAACACCGTCAATGCGCACAGATGTAATGGCGCACCCTTGCAGAGAGCTTAGCAGGATTCTCCTTAAGGCATTACCCAGAGTTAGCCCAAACCCCCTTTCTAAAGGCTCAGCGACAAATTTTCCATACTTATCATCAAGGGTTTTTGACTCAACTTCCACCCTTCTGGGTTTAATCATATCCTTTAGCGATGTCCGACGCATAATATCCCTCTATAAAAAGACAAGCTACATTATCTAAACAAAACTCCATCTGTATTTAAAAAGCCATACATTACAAAACCGTCCGCCATACCTATACACCACGACATTTACTTAGAGTACAGCTCCACAATCAACTGCTCATTCACCGGATAAGAGATCTGCTCTCTTGCCGGAAGGGCATTTACAGTTCCTTTAACTCCTTCTCTGTCAAGAGACACCCACTCGGGAATGCTTCTGCTCTGAGCAAGTTCCATAGCGCTTTTAATGGCTAAGTTCCCTTTGCTCTTTGCCCGCACCTCCACAACATCTCCAGCAGAAACCTGATAAGAAGGGATATTCACTTTTCTCCCATTCACTAATATCATCCCGTGCCTTACAATCTGCCTAGCATGGCGGCGAGAAAGCCCAAATCCCATTCTATAAACGACATTATCAAGCCTCCTTTCTAGGTTCACAAGCAACTCAGTTCCTGTAACTCCTTTGCTTCTTGCAGCCCTTTTGAAATATTCTCTAAACTGCTTTTCAAGCATTCCATACATTCGCTTTACCTTCTGCTTTTCACGGAGCTGAATCTTGTACTCAGAAAATTTACCTCTTCTCTTTCCGTGCTCTCCCGGAGCCCCCTCCCTTCTCTCAATAGAACACTTGGGAGAATAGCACCTATCTCCCTTAAGAAAGAGCTTTTCTCCCTCAACCCTGCACAATCTGCAAACCGATCCCCTATATCTAGCCATCTATCTACACCCTCCTTCTCTTTGGCGGCCTACAACCATTGTGTGGTATACCAGTCACATCCTTAATTGTCGTAATATTCAAACCAGCACTATGGATTGCGCGCAACGCCGACTCTCTCCCAGCGCCAGGCCCTTTGACCCTAACACTCACACTCCGCATTCCGTGTTCCATAGCCTTCTTTGCAGCCCTCTCCGCTGCAACCTGTGCAGCAAATGGTGTTGACTTTCTAGATCCCTTAAATCCTCCACATCCTGCGCTAGACCAACTAACCGTGTTGCCATCAAGATCCGTAATTGTCACAACCGTATTGTTAAATGTAGCGTAAATATGAGCCACACCAACGGGAATATTTTTCTTAGCCTTTTTCTTGCGCCCGCTATCCCTTTTGCGTCTATCTTTTGCCACTTTCTACCTATCCTCTCCTAAAAAACAATTACTTTTTCTTTTTTACAGCCCCCTTGCTAGGCCCCTTACGAGTCCTAGCATTGGTGTGGGTTCGTTGTCCTCTTACAGGAAGCCCTTTCCTATGCCTTAGCCCCCTATAACAACCTAAATCCATAAGCCTCTTAATATTGCCGGTTACCTCTCTCCGCAAGTCCCCCTCCACCTTTTCGCGAGTCTCTATAATCGTTCGGATCCTCGCTATTTGATCATCTGTAAGCTCATCCGAGCGAATATCAAAATTTACGCCTGCCTCTTCTAAGATCTTCCGTGACTTGGTCAAACCGATACCATATATATAAGTTAACGCTCTTTCGATCCTTTTACCTCTAGGAAGAACAACCCCAGCTATTCTAGCAACCATATCTTCCTCTCACTTTATGCAATCTAACCCTGCCGCTGTTTATGCTTAGGGGTTCTGCTGCATATGACATACACAACCCCTCTCCGTTTAATCACCTTACAATGCTCACACATCGGCTTCACTGACGCTCTTACCTTCATTATCGCACCTTAAAACAAGCCATTATCACAATCACCATGTCACACAAGTGGCTGCAAATAATACACAGTTACAAAAAAATACTCAATAACCCCACCAAAAATAAGCAAAAAAACTAATTTCCTCCAACTATGACAGCACGGCCATGATGCGCTCTGTCACAGCTTCTACATCCCCAACACCATCCACCTCAACTAACCTACCGGATTCCTTATAGTAATCGGAAACGGGGGAGGTCTCCTTCAAATAAACTCTCAATCTCTGCTCAATAACCTCTCTTGTATCATCGCTCCGTCCTTCAGCAACTCCACGTTTAACAAGCCTCTCTATCAACTCCCCTTCCGGCACACATAGCTGTACTACCTTCTCTATCGACTGCCCACGATCTTCCAATATCCTGTCAAGCTCTTCTGCCTGATAAACAGTTCTCGGCACCCCATCCAACAAAAATCCACCCTTACAATCATCCCGAGCAAGCCTATCCTTCACGATTTCTATAACCATAGAATCTGGGACAAGCTCTCCTCTGTCCATATATTCCTTCACCTTCATCCCAAGAGGAGTTTCATCCCTCACAGCTTCCCTCATAATATCACCGGTAGAGATGTGAGGTATGCCCAATGCCCCCACAATTCTTTTTGCCTGAGTTCCCTTTCCCGCTCCTGGAGCGCCAAAAATAGCTATCCTCTTCGAAGCCATCCTTAACACTACCTCCTCAAGAGCCTATTTCGCGTATACCTCATAGAACCCAAGCCTCCCCTCTGTCGGTGACTTTTGCTCATAAAATCTTCATAGTTGCGAGCTACTATGTATGATTCAATCTGGGATACTGTATCCAATATAACCCCAACAGCTATCAGCACAGCAGTCCCACCGAAAATATAAGCAAAGCTCGTCAAGCCAAGTTTAAAATAAACAAATTGCGGGACTAAGCACACCAAAGCAATATAAATCGCTCCCCAAAGAGTTAGTCTATTTAGCACGCCGTAAAAGAAGTCCGCAGTTGCTTTCCCCGGCCGTACGGTAGGCACAAACCCACCATTTTTCTTGAGATTTTCTGCCACCTCGGGCGGATTGAATATAAGAGCCGTGTAAAAGAAGCTAAAAAACACTATCAAGCCGGCAAAAATAGCAGAATAAACCCAAGAACCGGGAACCAGATAGCTCATCATCTCTTGTAGAGTCTCATTAGAGCTCACGGTTGCTACAGTTGCAGGAAGCATAAGGAAGGCAGAAGCAAATATCGGTGGAATAACACCTGACATATTAACCTTTAAAGGCATGTACTGCGTCTGTGCCTGAGACATCTTCCGTCCGACCATGCGCCGAGGATATTGAATCGGTATCTTCCTATGCGATCTCTCTACAAAGACAATGCCCGCAACCGTCAATATGCAAAATACGATAACAATCAACACAGAGATAGGGGCCACCTCCTGACTCCGAGCTAACACCAGCGTAGAGATAAAAGTTGCTGGCATTCTTGCAACAATACCAGCAAAGATAACGATACTCATTCCGTTTCCGATCCCCTTTTCGCTTATCTGCTCTCCTAGCCACATAATAAAGGCCGTCCCTGCCGTTAGAGTTATCATTGTGGTGATGCGAAACGACCAGCCGGGATTAAGAACCAGTCCTTGGCTCTCAAGACCCAAGGACACCATAAAGCCTTGGAAGAGCGCCAGTGCAACTGTCCCTTGCCTCGTATATCGAGTTATAACCCTCTGTCCAGCCTCTCCCTCTTTCTTCAACGCCTCAAGGGCAGGAATACTGGATGAAAGAAGCTGCATAATAATTGAAACACTGATATATGGCATGATGCCAAGTGTAAAGATAGAAAACTGCTTCAGAGCCCCACCTGAAAACATATTTACGAGCCCAAAAAGACTTCCAGCTGATGTATCAAACTGTCTCCTTAACGCCTCAACATCTATCCCGGGAGTAGACACAAAGATCCCAAAACGGTATACAGCAAGCATACCCAGGGTGAAAAATATCCTTTTTCTTAATTCGGGAATCTTCCCGATCCCCTGCATTCCAGGTATCATATTATTTCCACACTCCCGCCAAGTTCTTCTATTTTAGCTCTAGCAGATGAGCTTATTGCATTAACCTTAAGACGCAACCCCTTAACGGTAAGGTCACCCCCTCCTATTATCTTCACTCCTTTTCTGCACTTTCGACGAATAGTAAACCCCCTTTCCCTCAGAGTTTCTAAGGACACTTCATCCCCTTCATTAAACCTGCTTAGATCTCCTACCTTAAAGACGTTGTAGCGATTCCTGCCTAAAAGTGACACCCTTGAGCGGAATCCAAACTTTGGAAGCCGTCTAAAGAGCGGCATCTGCCCGCCTTCAAACCCAGCTGGGATATGGGAGCCCGATCTTGACTTTTGCCCCTTCACACCTCTGCCACATGTCTCACCCCAGCCAGAGCCCTGCCCTCTGCCAACTCTCTTCTTGGCATGCCTTGAACCCCTAGAGGGCTTCAACTGTGAAAGTTCCATAGTATCACCTCATCATTTAATCAAATCACGAATGAAACATTCAACTATCTGCAGATTTCACCTCCACCATATGAGCTACCTTTATGAGCTTACCCCTCACATCTGGTGTAAGCGTGTGCTCCCTTGATTTGCCTATGCGGCCAAGTCCTAAGCTCTTCAGGGTGTCTCTCACTTTTCGTGTACGACCGGCCATTCCCCTTATCTGTTTAACTATCACCTTTTGCATAGAAATACTCTCCACACTAACAGGTTAAAACGGAGCATATCCCATCTCTTCTAAAGATATGCCCCTAACTTGTGACACATCCTCAGGAGATTTAAGCCTTAAAAGCCCTTCCATAGTTGCATTTAATACATTGTTGGGATTGTTCGAACCTATAACCTTAGTTCTTATATCCTTAATTCCTGCAGCTTCAACCACAGCCCTCACAGCAGAACCAGCAATAACTCCGGTACCAGGCCTTGCAGGGAGCAGCACCACCTGTGTCGGTCCAAAGCGCCCTATTACATTGTGAGGAATAGTTGTTCCAACCAAAGGTATGCGCACAAGCCGCTTATGTGCTTTTTCACTCCCTTTCTGGATAGCTGCGGGCACCTCGCCAGCCTTCCCAAGAGCGAAACCCACATGACCAGCTCCGTCTCCAGATACAACCAAGGCAGTAAAGCCAAACCTGCGTCCTCCTTTAACTACCTTTGAAACGCGGTTAATAAATACCACCTTATCCGTCAGCTCGACTTCCCCACCCAAGTCAACGCGCCTTTCTTCATACATCTCTTTATAAGACATACCCAAAGCTCCCTAAACTAAAACTTAAGCCCTCCCTTTCTTGCCCCTTCTCCCACAGCCTTAACCCTGCCGTGATAGACATAACCATTACGGTCAAAGACAACCCTCTCAATCCCCTTAGCAAGTCCCTTCTCTGCTATGGTTTGGCCAACCACAGCGGCAGCAAGAACTCCTTTTGTGCTTTTCGCAGAGCCATGAAGCCCTTCCAGCTCAACCGAGCCAATCTTAGAAGCCACTTCATTATCCCTTGTCGATGCTGCCGCAAGCACAACTCCCTTATCATCATCTATTAACTGAGCATAGGTGTGCTTAAGGCTCCTATAAACGCAAAGCCTTGGTTTTTCAGCCGTGCCGAATATCTTTTTTCTAATTCGAATCTTTCTTTTTTGCCTCTGAGTAAGCTTTATCTTCTTTGAACGCCTTCCGCCCATTTCTTCCTCCCTAAACCTATTTTCCTGCTTTTCCGGCCTTCCTCCGCACATGCTCCCCTGCAATCCTAATCCCCTTACCAAGGTATGGTTCTGGAGGCCTCGCCTTTCTAACTCTTGCCGCAAAATTTCCAACTAGCTGCTTATCTACCGATTCAAGATCTATCGCAGACTTCTGCACAGAGCACTTTATCCCATCTGGAACAGTAAATTTAACGTCATGAGCCAATCCCACAGTAAGTACCAGTTCATTGCCGTTCAGTTTAGCTCCGTAACCAACTCCATGAAGCTCAAGTCTTTTCTTCCAGCCATCCTTCACGCCTATTACACTATTATTAAGCAGGGATCTAACAGTACCCCAATTAGCCCTTGCCTGTTTGGAATTAGAATCTATCTCAACGCAGAGAGTCCCATCTTTTACGGAAGCCTTTACCCCTGCTGGTATGGTATGCTCCATCTTTCCTTTGGGTCCTTCAATTTTTACCATGCTTCCATTCACCTCCGCCTTAACACCCTCTGGAAGCGTGACTGGAAGTTTTCCTACCCTAGACATTTCAAGTCTCCTTTTCAGCACAAACTAAAGTTCAAAAAACTGTCGCTAGCACTTCCCCTCCTATACCTCGCTTTCTAGCCTCTCTATCTGTCATAATCCCTTGCGAAGTTGAGATAATTGCTATGCCAAGCCCACACTTAACCTTCGGCAGATCACTATTTCTCACATAGACCCTTCGCCCAGGTTTGCTTACTCGGTCAAGCATCTCGATCACCGGCATGCCATCTCTGGTATACTTCAAAAAGACCTTATATTCAGGAAATGAATTTCCCTCTTCCTTTGTCTCTTCATACGATTCTATGTACCCCTCCTGCTCAAGGAGAGAAAGAATCTTCCCAGCCATCTTAGAGTACCGGACCCTGACTGTCTTATGCCCGGCCATTAACCCATTTCTAATTCTTGTAAGGAGATCAGCAATTGAATCCGTACTCATAGTTCCTTTACTCAAAAACTTTCACAATTACCAACTAGCCTTAACTACCCCGGGGATCAGCCCCTCATGAGCACATTTTCTAAAGCAAATCCTGCACAACATAAACTTTCTAAAAACCCCTCTAGGACGCCCGCATTTCTGGCACCTAGTATAAGCCCTTACCTTAAACTTTGGTTTCCGTTTCTGCTTATAAATCAGACATTTCTTAGCCATAATTCCTCTCTATTTATAAAAATCCCAATATCACTCTTTTTTTACGTTCCAATATCTATTATTGCTCTCCCTGTCTCTGCATTCCCCGGAAAGGCATCCCCATATAGAAGAGAAGCGCCCTCCCTTCTTCATCAGTTTTGGCCGTAGTTACAAAGGTTATATTCATACCCCTATCCCGATCTATTTTGTCAATATTCACCTCAGGAAACACAGCTTGTTCCCTAATTCCCACAGTACAGTTTCCCCTACCATCAAAACCCTTGGGGGAGACTCCCCTAAAATCCTTAACTCGTGGAAGCGCTATAGTTACGAGCCTGTCAAAAAATTCATACATCCTCTGTCCTCTAAGAGTAACAGAACATCCTATAGGCATCCCTTTTCTCAACTTAAAATTAGCAACAGAAAGCTTCGCTCTATTTATTACAGGCTTTTGGCCCGCAATTCTACTTAAGCTATACTCCGCATACTCGAGCGCCTTGCCATTTGTAATAGCCTCCCCAAGCCCCATATTTAGCACTATTTTCTTCAAACGGGGTACTTGCATAATTGATTTATAGCCAAACTTCTCCCTTAACTTGGCTACCACCTCCTCTTTATACTTCTTCTCCAGCCTATCCATTCCTCATACCCATGAAATTAATCAATCTGAACAAAATCCCCCTTACCCGGCACCTTATATCCTCTCACTTTTGTTCCATCCTCAAGCCTTTTACAGCACAGCCTCACAGGCCTTTCTATCTTTTCCGCATAATACATAACATTTGATATATGCACCGGCGCTTCGACAGGAACCTTGCCGGCAGGCTTATCAGGGCTCGTCTGCTTCTGGTGCTTCGACACAAAATTAAGACCTTCAACTACAACCCGATCAGGCCAGACAAACCTCCTAATTGTACCTACCTTCCCTTTATTATCCCTTTTTTTGCTGTTTCCCCCCGATAT
>RFKT01000156.1 GCA_003694225.1 Candidatus Dadabacteria bacterium | reverse complement strand
GATTAAGGAGCTAAATGAAGAAGAAATCTGAGGAGTTTAATGTAGAGGATTTACTTATCTATAAAAAGATGAGCGCTCGTAAAAAGCTAGAATATCTAGAGCGGATGAACCGTTTTCTAAATAAAATTGCCCCCTTGAAAGCAAGGAAAATAAGCGAGATCTTTAAAAAAGAAAATTATTAAAAATAGGTAGAGGCCGATCTAGTCTTTTTACTCTTAGTCTCCTAAAGCCTTCATTGCTATTATTTCCAGAAGTTGTGTTGGATAGATCGGGTCTTTCTCTGCCAGAGCCTGGTGATATAGGACTGTTGAAGGTGTAAGGGCTGGCAATGTGTTTGCCTCTATTACTGTAATCTTTCCTGTCTCAATCTCCATAAAGGCATCTATCCTTGCATAGCCCCTAATGCCAAGTTTATCTGCTACAATCTCGATCCTTTCCTTTGCTCTCTCTAAAGAGGATTGAGGGACAAATTCAGGTGGGGGAGGAGTTATGTTTATGCCTGTTCCTCCCTGAAACTTTTCCTCTATGGTTAATATATGCCCTGTAGAAACCGTAATACTCGGGGTAAGCGCTTTCAGCCCGGAATCTCCTTCTAGTACTCCCACAGTGATCTCAATCCAACCTGTTCGCTTTTCCCAGTGAATCCTTTTATCGGCTATTGTTAGTTCATCCGTTTCAATATACTCCTCAAACAGAAGATCGCTAACTCCTTCAGGAGACAGCTCTATAATATTGTCCTGTCCGGTAAGTGTATGAGCTGGGATAAGGTGATGTTTGTCCTTGACATAAGATATATACTTTATTAAATCCCTTCCACCAAAGAGACGGGCTACTCCCGAAGAGCAGCCGTCTCCCACGGGCTTTACAATAACGGTTTCAGTGCCTAACTGATTTGTTAAAGAGGAGAAGACCCTATCTGCTTTGTTATCTCCGAGACCTATGAGTTCAGAAAAATGCATTTTTATCCTTTTTGGCACAAGTATGCCCTTCTCTTCCAATCCCTCAAGCGCTTTGCCTGTCATAAACTTGTCCATGCAAAGCTTTGACGCGGCGGAGCCTGAGCCGTTATAGTGAATACCTCTTTCTTCAAGCATCCTCTGCAATGTTCCATCCTCACCTATACCTCCGTGAAGGGCTATAAATAGGGGAGTAGAGTCGTCAAGGAACTGCTCTAATGTACAAGAGGAAGGGAGTGCCCAGTTCTGTGATGCTTCATTCTCTTCTAAGCGAAGGCGCGACTTTGCCTCATTTGCTAGCGAGTGGAGCTTTTGTTCATTGCTTGAGGCAGAGCGGCACATCTGTTCAATCTCTTCAACTGTATGGTTTAGCGCGTAAGGATAGGGAAGTAGCCAAACCTCTCCCTTTGTATCAAGAAGGTAAGGTACAGGCTCAAAGCGCTTTGACCTTCTTAATTTAAGCCATACGTTTGTTCCGCTCATAAGGGATACCTGCCTCTCAGCGTTGCTACCGCCAAATATAACCCTTATCTTTTGCTTTTTTGATATGCCTTCATTAGCGAAAAGGGGAGGAGATATATTTTGCCTCTTGCATGAAGTTTTGAGAACATAGGCCAAGAGATCTCGGTGGCTCATACCTATCCTTGCCGCCTGCATAAAAAGAAAGCTATTTTGCTCCATTCCGCTTACAGGATTAAAATCTGAAAACCAAACCTGACCACTTGGAAGAAGCCATCCGTCAAACCGGGCAAAGTCTTTCATTTGGAGGAGTTCAAAGAGACGCTCAGCATCACGTTGTATCCGCTTTATTGTAGGATCATCAAAGCGCGGTGGGCAGTGATATGTAACTTGTCTGGTAGCAAGGTATTTTTTCCTATAATCAAATATTTGGAAATCAGAAACATTGAGTTCTATCTCTGTGGGCAGAATAGAAATAGGAACGCCTGATTTATTCTGCAGAATAATAACTGTAAATTCACGACCTTTACAGAAGGGCTCAATTACGACACGCTCGTCGATGCCTGCTGAAAATATCTCTTCTGCTCTCTTTGCGGCCTCTTTAGCTGTCTCAAATGGATAAACAGCTATGCTTGAACCTCCTGAGGCAGGTTTGACAATCCACTTTCCCCAAAAGAAATCTTCCCTGTAAAGCAAATTATCAGAAGTAGAGATAAACTCTTCTATGGCGTCAATCCGATCAATTGAAGGCATGGAAGAATCTATGCATAGCGACGGTATAGAATAAAACCCGTTTCTTCCTATAAATTCATTGGCATTATGTTTGTCAAAAGCAAGTTTGCACCCCTTACTTCCTGTTCCAACAAAAGGGATGGAGTTTTTCTCTAAAAACTCTTGAAGCTCTCCATCCTCTCCAAATTTTCCGTGGATAGCTGGAAAGACAATATCTACAGATTGAAGGAAATCTTTCAGTTCCTCTTCAGTAAGTGAAGCGGATGAGCTGGCCAGCTTGAAATCAAAATCTGACGGGGTGTTGGAATAAATCTGCGCTCTTGAAATCAAATATGGTTTTTTTTCTGTGTCGAAATAGATCGGTATCGTTTCTATCCCATTGCCGTGAAGATGATCGCACAAAGAACGGCATGAATTAAGCGATATTCCCCTTTCTAAGGACGGGCCGCCACAGAGCACCGCTATTTTAAAAGTTTTGTCTTCCTTCACCAAAGTCTCCAAAATTACTGTACTACTCCTTTTTAAAATGCTTGCAAAGCCTTATCTTCGGGAGAGTGTCAACATTCCACCGAGTTTACCTTATTGTGCTAAATTGCGCTACTCATCCGCTCTGGGGTAGTATCCGGCGTGGGTATAAATTTGAGGGGAATACTGTGAGAGTTAAGCTTACTGTTGCCTTTTTTATATTCCTTTTAGGAGGAGTCGCCGGCTACGAATATGCTCTTTTGTATGAGTACCGCAAACGGACTCTTCCTCTTTCTCCACCCCAAATAACCGCTTGCACCAAACCAGTAGAGGATGATTTGGGAACAGTAGAGGATGATTCGGGAAGAAGATCAGCTAATGAACCAAGATTGGCTGGTCAGGAGGTATATAAGGGCATAAAGCAAACCCCCTTGACTCCTTTAAAAGATCAAAATAAGCGCGATATATCTAGCAAGGATAAGGATAATATCTCTCGAAAATCTGGTGGAGACTCCTCAGAGGAAGAAAATGCCAAGATAATAGCAGATATTAAAGTCAAAGTCCTTGAAAGGTTTATGTCTCTTTCAGAGGATCAAAAGGAACGGCTGAGAAGAAAGTTCCAAAGAGAGCTTGAAAGAGACTCCTCCAGAGACACAGAGACACTGGAAGATATAATTGGAGAGGAAAACGCTTCGTACTATAGATCAATGAAAAAACAGGCATTTGAAAGGAGTAAGATAGAAGGAGTAGAAAAAGATCTCTATT
>RFKT01000155.1 GCA_003694225.1 Candidatus Dadabacteria bacterium | reverse complement strand
TCCATACATTGATCAGAGACATCCTCAGTTTTTATACTTCCATCAGGCTGCTTTACTGCATACTGAAAAGGATCCGCCTTATTGCTGGAGCCAAGGATAGTTCCTCCAAGTGTAAGGATCCCCGATACCTTCGGATCGTTCAGGATATCAAACCTCCCCTCTATCATTCCCAAAAAACCGTCATAAAATCCTATAACCTCATAGCCGTACTGGTTAATGGCGGCCTTTGTAATCCCGCGAATCACGGCGTTAAGCCCCGGGCAATCTCCTCCTCCTGTAAGAATGCCAATCCTTTTCTTTGTCATAACAGATATCTCCTAATGCAAATCTTCCAAGAAAAATCTTATCGCAGAATCGAACTATATAGCCAGTTGCCTAAAACTCGGCAGGGGCTTGTTGGGTATATTAAAACCCATCAGAGACTATGATCGGCTAAACAATAAAATAACATAAATAAAAATAAGCAGATAGAACTCAGTCTCCATAAGCCTCAGAGCGCCCCAAGAGATTTTCCACACGAGTAAGTTTATAGAAAATCCCTGTAAGCTCCCCTGATGAGCCTTCAGAGAGGTCATAGTGTATAAAAGCCTTCCTTCCAACAGATAGCTTCTTTGCCTTAATCACCCCCCAAAACTCCACATTATTCATGACCTTTATCTCAGCTGACGGGGCTATAAGCGCCATATATAATTCTGTACCGCTAAGGTTCACCTTATCGTCTCCGTGAAACAAGAACTCAAACTGAACAGGACGAAATGAATTTTCAATCGCTTTTCCCTTTATTGTTTTTGGCTCTATCTCTTTTACATGAAGGCTTACCACTCCATTTTTTGTAGAGGGGCTAATCTTTAATAGGGATTTCTTCCCCTTAAATTCAAGTTTTTTGAAGAAATAATCATACCTTGTTGAAACCAATGTAAGAGTTGATTTGTTGCGAATTGTTACCTTGCTCCAGCAGTTTTTATCAGGTGACCCTCCACTCAACTTTAATATCATACTGCCATTAACCGTAAGGTCTCCTTGATCTGTCGGACAGTAGCTTTCCCAGCCGTTATTCCCCTTTAATTTAGATACATTGCACTGTCCACCCTCGCACACCTCACCCTCATTTGGGCATCCATCTTGAAAATCCTTGCATACCTCCCCTCCCTTTTTAATCTTTACCTCTTTATTCGCCGCAACAGAGCCCCATACAACCCCCTTGGCTCCTATCTCAACCTTCTTATAAGAAGCAACTAAGCAATCAGGCGATTTTGTATCCGTACTATATAAAGACTCACTTGAATCGTACGCATCACACCTTCCACCCATAACCGCTTTTTGCTCGCCATATATCCCGGTTCTGCCGCCGTAAATCAGCTTTCCAACAACATATCCCACCCTATGCATACCGCTTTGGATGCCGCTCATCGCATCAATGCGAAATATAGGATAGTGATCCTTCGCATCTGAAGCTTCTTCATCCACGCCGCCACTTAACGGCACACCGTTAACCAACGTTATCTTTACCTTCGCTCCATCTATCCTTAGAGGAGCAACAGGAAAAGCAGCTCCCAACATACCCAAGAGGGATCCAAAGGTAGAAGATCCTAAATCGGGATCGGTAGAATATATAACGCTTTTATCTGTCCCTTTGAGTTTTAACTGAGTAGGCACAGGATACAATCCATCATTAGAACCAAAGGAAGGCGACGTTACATCAAAAAGCTTGCTAAAATACCTTCCGGAAAAAGGCTTATAAATTTTACCGGAGTTAAGCCACTCAATAGATTTATAAATGGAATCCTCTATCTTGTATTCCTCTTCTACAAGATCAAGCCTGCTTCTTACACCCTGCAAGCCAAATTGGGAACGTTCAAGGAGGAAATAGACCACTGCTGAGGTTATAGCGACAAATGCCATAGCGGCTATAAGGGCAAACCCTCTCTTTTTATCCATTCCGCCTGCTCCAAACAGGAGAGATAAGAAACGCCCTTAACCTCGATACCCCTATGTAGTACCCTCCCGTGCGCAGCTCTCTCTCGGATCTGCAATATACGCTTACTTCTATAGAAGAAAGAGAATTGGCGATCTTTTCAGGAGTCAAAGGAAGAGGTATTAAGTTTCCATCGCTGTCAAAATACTCAAAAACAACCTGAGAGTTTTTTCCTATAACCTCGCCGTTCAAAGTTACATCGCCCCAGACAGGTTGTGAGGCAATAGTAACCGTTTCTACCGGTGATACAAGGCTTCCAGATGGAAACTTTGCGCCTTCTGTTACCGCCAACACAGATGAAAGGGTCACCATAGAGCCATTAACAGACTCTATGGTTCCGTAAAGGCCGTCTTCACCGCCTTCAGTACTGTTAGAAAGGTAGAGATTCCAACCGTCTTGCAATCCTTTCCCAGAAACAACAGCAAAGCTTAAGGAAGATTTAGGATCAAAATCAGACACAAGAACTGTCCCAGCTCCCTGCCTATAACTTCTCCTAAACACTATCTTTGCATTTGTCGAGGTTGTAAGCACAGGCAGAGGCGCGTCCCCCAAATAAGCCTTTTCATATGTAAAATCTGACTGCTCTAAAGGCATCCCGCTTCCTATCTCCCTAAGCTCCTTGTATATAAGATGTGAAAGCCACTGCGCGTCTTCATCTGCGCCTTGTACCATGTAGTATTCTGTAAGCGAACGGAGTGTGTATACAGAAGATGAAGCAATTAAAAGAGACACTATAGAAAACATAAGTACCGAAACCAAGAGTTCAACAAGGCTAAACCCATTTTCTCGATCTAAATCCATAAAGAGCAAGTTAACCCTCCGAAGGAACAGTAACGGTGTAGGTAACAGATCCCCCATAAAGAGATGAGACAACATTGACAGACACAAAGACCGTCTTTGTCCCATCACTGTTAACGGTTATGTCAACGGTTCTCTTAAATTTCATTCCCTCCTCTTCTATCTCCTCTGTGCCATCCATTGAATCACCAAGAGCGCTTGGAGGATAAGCCAGCAAAGCTGCCATCTTCCGTTGAGCGAGGGAGGAGGCCGTTCCCACACGCTTTATCTTTCCCCTGCTCCATAGATTCGCCTGAAGGTATGTAGCCAACCCGACAAAGAAAATAGCAAACACTCCTAGAGTCGCTATAACCTCAATAAGTGTGATTCCGCTGTTATATCTCCTCTTCCGCTTAGCAAACATAGTCCATCTGCCCAGATGAAAGTATTTCCCCTTTACAGTATATCTCTCCAAGATAAGAGAGAGAAAAGCTTACATTGGCGGGGGCTCCCTTGTTATCAATGGCAAAACCAAAGGGATTTATAGCCAGAGGAGAAGATAGAGTCAGGGAAACTCCAAGGGGCAGCTCGCGGAAGAAAAGTATCTTATCTTCTGTGTAGTCGTCACTAAACGGGATATAATCAGCTCCCACCGATATTATAGTCCCGTCAACAGTTGTGCCAATTATCACCCTATTTCCGCCAGCTACAGCCTGAGAGCGCGCCGCATTAAAATAAGAAATGAAAGAAGTAAGCCCCCCTTTCTTCCTTACAGACTCTCGAATCTCGCTAAATCCACCTACCGCTATGTAGGCTATAATTGACATTATTGAAAATGACACAACAAACTCTATAAGTGTGCTGGCAGTTCTGCTACAAAGGATTTTCATCAGAATTTATTCAATATCTATAAGCACAATCTCTCCTCTTTCCGTAACAACCGGATCCTTTAAGCCCTCAATATTAAATCCACCTTTTTGTGCCGTCTTAAGCAGTGATTTTAACCGATCAACACTGGGCATAACCGCTTCCAAAAGATCCTTCCGGCGCCTCCCCGCTTCCAAAGCTATCGACACGATCTCCTCTGCCACTTTTCTATCCCGGCTTGACGCTGGTGCTTTCTCTATAAGTAGGCTTAGGGATCTTTTATGCTGAGCAAATCTTACACCTGAAGCAAGAGATATCTCCCAGCTTATGGCAGCCAGCCACACACAGCACACAGCAAAAATTAAAAAAATCCTTTTAGGGGTAAGGAGATTCAACGGTTCACGCTCAAGCACGACAAGCCTCGGAGCCCCAATATGTCCTCTCTCTGCTTCACCTTGCAGAGTCTCTTTTAAGAGATCTTCATAGCTCTCCCCAACCTCTTTAATCTCTTTCTCAGGGGGTGTGTCACGCTCATCCATTTCAGCCTTTAATCCTCCTCCACAATCTGATAAAGCCTAGCTCCAAAGATATCACTCCACACAAATCTTAAGCCTCCCCCCCTGTAAGACAGAGATATCAGGATAATCTTTTTGGCGCCCTCACCCGCTCTTATCACATACTCAGCTTTTATCCCTTGAGGGATAGAGCCTCTGCCCGCAATGCTATTCAATCTCTCCTTTGAGGGATTTAACACAAAGAGGTCTCCCCCATTTCTGTTATAAAGGGCATCTCTAAGGCTAGCTAAAGCCTCCTTTGCCGCTGTATTTCTGCCATTAAGCGCCGCGCACTGAAGCAAAACAGCTGCCCCTCCAACCAGCAGCAACAAAAGCGCTCTATCTATCCACTTTCCCATCTATTAATGCATACCAAACCGTTATCCCCCATGCCCTTATGTAACACTATAGCGTAAGAAAAAGGACACCCAAAAAATTTAACAAGTAAAATCAGTCTATTGTGCCAAGAAAACGGCGGCTCGCTAATTTCGTTGACGAAAGGGGAAGTTAATCCACAAATGTGCGGTCTATTAATCTTTGCATCTCTTTGAGCCTTCTCATATTTACCATAAAAGCCCTTTCTCCTTGAGGCAGCAGGAGGTTGTAAATAAGCCCTACGCCTTCCCGCCCAACTCTTCCCCTAAACTGCTGAAGCTGGCTTGCCCTATGGGGCTGATGCTTGATAATTAAGGTGCTTGCACCCGGAATATGGTGCCCTTCGCCTATAAAGGTTGTAGAGGCCATGGCGGGGAAATTACCTGCGGCAAAACCGGCGATATTTTCCCTAGCTGTTCTGTGCCCCATATATTGAGAGCCAGCCACCGTACAGAAGTTTACCCCGTAAAGTTCGCCTAAACGCCCTCCAAGAACCTCAGATATAAATAGCGCATCTTCATAAAAGTTAGACTCTACGATGATTGAACCTGCGCGGTCATACCTAAGGTGAGATTCCACTATGTCAACTATCCTCTCTGTTAAAGGGTGGTCTCTCCACTCTGCATCCCTGCTCAAAGAGGCTCTAAGCCGCGCAAAGATATCCTTAATCAATGCATCGCCACTTTTATACCGACCACTACCTCCCCTCTTCAGATCTTCCAGATCGCTGCGCGAAACGCCCGTCTCTATAGCAAGCTCACTCAAGTTAGAAGCCTTCAGGACAGATGAAAAACCGCTCCCTTCCGATACCTCCCTGTAAATTGCCGTAATCCTCCCTATAAAAGGCCTCAATTCCCCATTTCGCCTAAGCATATTAAAAAACCAGCTATTGTCAGATCCTCTCCGTAATTTGGGTCTGCGTAACTCTCTTTCGCCCCTTATAGCCACCTTAAAGGCATACACTAAGTCTCTTCCCATCCTATCAAGAAAGAAAAATTTTCCAGTACCCAGCAGATACCTCCAATATCTTCCGACAGCGCCAACGGCATAAATATGCTCTATAAGATTGTCTCTCCAAGCCCGATATTGTACAGAACGCCTTACCTGTGACACGAGACGTTTTGTGACATTCTCAGGGGCTATCCAAGGTGAGTCTCCCTCGCCATTTAGAAGCGCTCTTACCTCTCTCTCTATATCCGGATAAGGCTGGCTTAACTCTAATGCCCTCTTATGCAAGCAAACGGCTACCTCATAGAGCTTCTTTGAAAAATAAAGGATATCCGGAGAGAGCGGCACAGGAACTTTTATCATTTTTTTTGGTTGAGGATCCACTCTAACCTTAATAAGCCCTACCCTCTCCCTTAAATCGTTTCCTCTAAGAAGATAAAGGAGGTTGTCAAGATCCCTCTTAGTCTCTGCGGGGGTTGCTGAAAGGCAGAGCACCTTACATCCGCCAAAGTGCCTCCGGATCTCTTCGAGCATCAACACATAACAATCATTTCCCTTTGCTTGATGAATCTCGTCAAAGATCACCATCGAAAATTGGGAGAGATCAAGTATAGCTTCCGCTCCTTTTACAAGCCCCATATCCCTTGCGGCCATCTGCCCTGTAGCTACACATAAAAGGGCTCTACTATCGCCGTATATCTCTGCCCTCTTTTTTCTTGCAACATTTCCGTGAAGAGCTGCCTTCTTAAAATC